>CAZZHT010000024.1:0-13642 GCA_964653825.1 uncultured Methanosarcinales archaeon | reverse complement strand
TCATAACTTGTTTATAAAACTTTCTGATTTCTCTGGAGTTATAATGGTTTTTGCAATTCTTTTGAGAAAATAATGATACCTTGCTATTAGGAACCTTATAATTTTTAATGAAGAATAACAAGAAACATCATTTATTTCTACTAAATAGATGTAGGGTTGATGACTCTTGCCACGAACTGTAGGGTATTGTTAGCCCTGTGAGTGTTTGCTTGTTTAATCCTAACTCATCTGCTAAATCTGAATAGAATGTATACGAGGATGAGGTTGTATTTATAACTTTACGATAATAATCTTTTACTTGACTCGTTTTTAATGGAACTTCATCTAATCTGGCCAAATATATACCACTAAGATTAACAAGGGTCTTAACTTGAAATGGCAAAAGTGTTGTTCTCTTATCTGCTTTCATGAGGGTAACAGTTGGCGTTCCTCCTACACCTTGATTTAGGGTTGAGTAATTATATGCATTGATTGCATAAAACAAAAGTGTGTTTAATTGAATGTCTGAGTTCAGATTCACTCCTTGCAATTGATTGATTAAATAAAAATTGGCTCCATCATTACCACTGCCTACCTCAATGTGATCTGTAAAGATTTCCTTCCAAGCTTGAAGAGTAGAAATGAAGCTCCTGACTGTCTTTTTTTGTTTATCGTATAAAATAAAAACTAATTCTGTGTTACTTATCTTTTGGTATTCATTGTAATCTTTTAATGCCTTATTGATACTATTATCCAGAATCCCATCTATTTTCTCAGAGACATAGGTTTCTAAATGGTTTAGAATATCATCAAGGCTCTTATCATTAGGATTATTCTTTTTGTTTTTTTGTTTTTCTCTATCTAAAAGAATGCGAAGCTCAGATAGTGGAACTATTCTGAGTTTATTGATGGTCTCTGATTTTATGTGTTTGGTACTAATATTTTTGAATTTTTCTTCTCTATCTCCATAATAATTGAATATCTTTTCTACAAATGATTCAATGCCCTTATTATAATTTCTACGAGTAATTTCTTCGATTTTGCGATGTACTAACTTAATTGTATCTCCATTACCTGTACCATAAACAACTCCGTTGAAGAGGTTTGTGTCTAATTCAGTTAATTTGCTTGCTGAATTGGATTGTCTATTTTCATAACTTTCTCTTGCGTCGGTAACGGTTATGGATTCATTTAATTTGTGATTTATTAACGATATGCCTACGGTCATAATCATATGGATTGTGGTTGTTGTATTTAAAAGTTTTGTCTTTATTTATTTAAAAGTGATAACAAAATGTTTAACAAGGTTTATTAGTAATGGGAAAATAATAACCTGAGTGAAAAAATGGAATGGTTTAAAGATGACATCATAAATTTTGTTAATTCAAGAGAATCAAAGAGAGGCGGTTTTAGTTTTGCTGCTACAACTCCTGTTGATTTGGAAGATACTTATTATGGTTTGAGGATATTGGAATACTTTGATGCTTTGAGTAAAGACAATGACAAGATTAAGGATTATATAAAATCTTTGAGAATGAGGAATAACAATGATAAGAATAGGATTTATGATTTTCATAGGATATTTATGATTTCATATGTTTCTAAATTATTAGGAATTAATGATGTTTTGGTTAAAATTAAAGGAAATATGAAGAATTTCTATGAGGTTGTTAGAGATGATTTTAGTGGGATGAAAAGGAAGTCCTACAATGATATGAAGAATACTGATTACAGTGATAAAGAGCTTAGAGATAGTGGTTTGAAGGATGTATACAATGAGATTAAGAACAGTGAAGTTTATAGCAAATCTGATAATTCAAAGGGGGTTGATTATGCAATTAAGTATAACATAGATGATTTGTATTATATTCTTAGGATTGAGAGTGTGATTAACGAAACAGTAACGCTTGATGAAGATTTGAAAGTAAAGATTGTACAATTTTTAAAGAAACTTAATGTAGATAACGTTGTTTATGTTTCTTTGATATACAAGGTTGTTTTTCTCTTTGATTATTTTGGAATAAGGTATTCTGATGAATGGGCTGAGTATGTTAAGAGAAGTCAAAACAGAGATGGTGGTTTTGGTTTTTATCCAGATACAACTTCTTTTTTGGAGAATGTTTATTATTCTTTAATGGCTTTGAGGCAATTAAATAAAAAACCTGATGACATGAAAGAGTGCGAAGCATATGTGATTAGATGTAAATCAAAGAATAGTGGTTTTGGAAGACAACATAATACTCCTCCAACTTTGGAATATACTTATTATGCTATTGAATCTCTCAACATGATTTCTGAAATGAAAGCAGAGTAAAGCAGTTTATAGTTTTGTTAGAGAAAGCTTTTCTTTTGGAAAGGCACAGGAACCTAAGACATATTGATCATATTGCTTTGTGTTGGTGTCCATTGAATAGATGTTATCAAATAAATCAAAGATATTGGCATTTATCATAAATGGTTCCAGTGGTTTTTTGTCATTACCGTTCTTATAGTAAGCATTATTAATAAGAATAGAAAAGGTCCCAGAGGTATGATCTGCACTGTGAGCTCCTGCTACACTTTCTACAACTATAGCTGAATTAATATCGTTCTTGGGATAAGAGAGATAAAGAGTTGTGAAATCGGGTTTTAGGGCATGGGCATTACCTGTTGATTTGAGATTATGGTGCTTGGCTGTGTTGTAGTCAAAGATAAAGTTAATTAATCTGCCATCCTTGACTAATGAAGTTATCTGTCTTCTTGAGCCCTCAAAATCAAATGGTTGGGAGTATGGGGACTCGTTGGAGATCCCATTGTCTATGATGGTTATTGGTTTTTTAAAGCTAAATTTGTTGAGATCATTAAAGGTAAATTTTGAGTTATTCTTTTCAATGTTTTCAGAGTTAAGGTTAGGCATAAGAGCATAGTAAAGAAGCTCGCTCATAACCTCAGGAGTAAAGATGATATAATTGCAACTAACATTATCCAAATTTTCTTTTTTATTATCATAGAACAGTGCTTTTTCAAATACAGCTTTAGTGAGTTCCTTTAAAGAGATTGGTTTTATTGATAGAGATGAATCTGCTATTGAGAATTTTCCCTTTGAAATCTCAATATCGGCTCTGGAGTATGTTGAACTATGCTCTTCTGTAATACCGGTACTGGTGAATAACTGAGTGTTGATTTTTCCAAAGAGATAAACGGAATCGTTTAGAACAATGGTTTCATTGGTTTTTCTCATATCATTAAAGAGATTAATAACGGACTCAAGCTCTGAAGTAATATCAGAGAGATTAATTTCATTTTTAGAGAGGTTAATTACTTCTGGATAACTTGATTTTGAGGGCAACCCATAAAAATATGGAATTTCTTGATTTGATTCTAAAAGGGAAATGGCTCTATCCATAAGCTCATCTGAAAAGAAGCTTGATGTTAGTAATGCCTGTTTCCTACCTTTGTATACTTTTATGAGATAGTTTTCTTTGTTTTTTGTGTATACTGCTCTAATCTTACCAGTTCTTATCTGACCAATGATGTTCCTCTCTGTTTCTACATAAATTATGGCGTAATCATACTTTGATTTATAATTATCAATTGCTCTCTTAATTATTACAGGGTTTACCATTTACTTTCCACCTACTATTGCATTGTTTATTAAGAGGTAAGGATTTCTCCCTACAACTGGAACTGACTGACCGTCCTTTCCACAAAAACCAGGATAACCCTCACCGGTTTGTTTTGAAATGGCTTCGATGTTCTGAAGTATTTTTAGAGTATTACCCCCAAGAGATATGCCTTTTATAGGGTAAGCAACCTCTCCGTTCTCAATTTTGTATCCATACATTGCATTGAAGTGGAAGTCGCCTTTTAGAGTGTCAACTTGACCACCTTTTGAACCAATTAAAAGAAAACCATCCTTCAATGAAGATAGCATCTCATCATAATCAGAATCACCTGGAGAAATGTAAGTATTACTCATTCTCACGATGGGCAAATAAGAGGGATCTTGGGCTCTACCGTTTGATGTGGGAAGGGTATTAAATTTTACAGCTGTTTCCCTTGAATGTAAGAATGAGTTAAGTATGCCTTTTTTAATAATGGGTGTTTTTTGAGCGGGAATCCCTTCGTCATCAAAAAAGAATGAACCCCATGATTCAGGCACTGTTGAATCATCAAATACATCAACATAATCCTTTGAAATCCTGGTGTTCATCTTACCTTGGAGACATGACTGGTGGTTTAGAACAATATCTGATTCTGAAGCATGACCTAAGGCCTCATGTATGAAAACCTCTGTTAATGATGGGCTCGTAATCACTTTAAATTTACCGCCCTTTGGAATCTTTGCTTTCTGTAGGATTTCAGACATGTGCTGTGCTGTTTCTAAAACCTCAGGAAAGTAATGCTTGATTTCATAACCAATCTGTTTTCCCACCTTATGATAACCCTGTTCAATGGTCTTTCCAAAGCTTGTGGCAACAGCTTGATAGGATTCATAGTTTAAATGTTGTCTCAGGTCATCTCCGTTTGATGAGAAGTATCCCTTGTGTTTTGAGGTATTAACATAGTTCGTTAAAAATGAAATCCTCATTTTCGATGGATTTAATGATTTTTGAGCTTCTATGTTGTCATTAATTTTATCTCTAAAAGAAATGTTTTGGGAATTTACCCGCTGTCGTGTTGCCCTTGACATCTTTAGGGACTTACCTATGTAAAGTTGATGTTCTTCTTCATTTTTCTTTGATTTGATGCTGTTGTACGATAGTAAGCTATCAATAGCACTATCAATTAGGTTTTTTCTGAAATCCTTATCAAAATTTTCAGTGTAAGCGAATCCCATGCGAGAGCCCGAAAACAATCTCAGAGACAATCTCTTTTTTATTGTTGCTACTGTGTTTGAAAGATGTTTATCAGAAACCTCTATGATTTCATTGGTTATGAACTCTGAATTTATGTCCCAGTAATCATATTTTGTTCTTTTAGGAAGAGTTTTATTTAGTGTATCAATTAAACTATCAATTTTTGAATAGAAATCATCTATCAGAGAGTTATCTGAATCAGATTCAATTTTCTCTATATTTCGTTTAGTTCTCCTGTTTATGATTAAATTAGTATTAGAGTTCATTGTTTTCATCTCATTAAAGTCAATCTGATTTAGAGTTAATTAGATTTGTTCCCAACATTCATCTGTTTTTAATATCAAATGTTTTCAATATTAAGAATCAATTTGCAGAGTTTTCTATTACGTTACCTTCTTTTGTTTTTATGACTTTCTTTATGAATTTGTAATTTTTAGCAATTTCAGCAATTGCATCTATTTTGAATGGTTCACAATGGCTCGGAATTAAAATTTCTGGTTTTACTATGGAAATCATCTCTTTATGGTCCTCATTAAATGCATGACCCGAGACATGAACATCATCATACACGTCAAGATTCAGATTGTAGAGTTTGTCCAAAAGAACCTTTTTATTTTTTAGGTTAACTGGTTGAGGGATTGTGCTTGATGAGAAGATTACTGCATCGTGCGGCCTAAATGTAAATAGATGCCTGTCAACTATTTTAGATAAGACAGCATTTGGTTCACCTTGATGTCCTGTGGTTATCATTAGATAATTTGAGGGACCTGTGAGTTCGATTGTTTTTAATTCCTTAACTATCTCTTTGTAGGTCTTGAAGAATTTTAGGTTATTAAACTTTACAATGTTCGTAGAGATTGCTGCCTCAATATAGTTTGACAAACTTCGACCTAAAAAGACAGGTGTTCTATGAATCTTCTTTGCTATGTTTACAATGGTATACAAGCGAGCAATGTGAGATGAAAATGTGGTTATAAGCATTGCTTTGTTTATAAATTGTCTCTGAGTCATGAGTTGTTCTAACATTTCCTTTGCATGAGTTTCTGATGGACTCTTTCCGGGATGATTACCATAGAGGGAATCCATTATAAGATATTTTGCGTTGCTGAATTTCTTGAGCTTTTCAAAGTTTGTAGCTTTTGTCAAAATGGGTGTTGGGTCAAACTTGAAATCATTTGTATAAACTATTTTACCCTCAGGTGTTGTTACAACAAGGATAACAGAATCTGGAACAGAGTGAGTTACATTTATAAAATCAACTTTGATGTTATTTGAGACCTTGTATGATGCATTATTAGAAACAGTTATGATTTGATTCTTTTGTTTTAGTTTCTCATTTGAGTACAACTTCTTTATAACTGCTGCTGTGAATTTAGTACAGATTATTTTTGCATTCTTGAATCTCTTTGCAAGGAAGGGAATAGCACCAATATGGTCCAAATGAGCGTGTGATGGGACTATTGCTTTTACCTTTGGGATTAGTGATTTAAACGGTTCTGTGTTTGGCAGGGCACCAACATTCATTAAGTCCAATGAACTTACCTTTTTGAAAGGTTCATCCTGAGTGAAACTTATGTATTCCTCTAAATCAAGACCCATATCAAGAACAATTGCTTCATCATTGTACTGAATGAGAGTCATATTTCTACCAACGTGTGAATAACCGCCTATAGTGTAAATCTTTAACATTTTTGCATCATCTTTTGAAAGGAAAAACTGGTTGTTTTTAAGTATAACTATTTTTAATTGATTTTGCCAAGGGTTAGGGAAGTTTTATAAATGTAAAAATCATCAAGTATTGTTAGGAAAAGGTAAAATAAGATGAGCGAAAGTCAAGATAAGAGTAATGAGGAGGCAGAAGAGAGTAGAACAAGAAGGTTTCTGTCAAAGTTCTTTAAGTATGCCATTGCAATTATTATTATCGTGAGTATTCTTGTTTATATTCTACCAACATATAATTTTCATTTTCCAGAGAACCCCAGAAACATACCAACAATACATGATAAGTTTATTTCAGAAATAAGGGTTGCATTGATGAAGCAACTGTCGCAGTTAGATGCAAAAGGAGGAATAAACAAGTCATACAAGGTTAATAGAAGTTATAGTAACCTACAAACGCTCGTAAGGTATAAAACTACAGAATATTCAGCAATTAAGCAGATTGCAGCATATGTTGCAACGAAATCATGCCCACATTACGATAAGTTGTGCTATGCAAAGGCGTTGTTCTATTTTGTGAGAGATAACTTCCGTTATATCAACGATCCATACGATAAAGATTATTTCGCAACGCCTATCGAAACAATAGTCACAGATGCAGGTGATTGTGATGATTTCTCGTCACTGCTCGCAAATATGTTATACGAAGTGGGAATTGATTCAAGATATGTTTTAATACCAAGACATATCTTTGTTGAAGCTTACTTTCCTGATTCTCCCAAGTTTTACCAGTTGAGAAAAGATGGATATATTGCACTTGATCCTACTTGTCAGTTCTGTAAGTTTGGTTCAATCCCTGTTGGAAATGTTGATGATAATTTTATTTATTTGGGATGATAAGAGGGACAATCGGTCCAAAGATTCATGGAAAAAATAGTAATTCAAAAAAGAAAGGTAACTTTATTAAAAAATAGTAGCAATAGAAATTAAGAAAATAAAAGAGTCACGAACAATGACAATATATAAGAAAATAATATAACAATAAGAAAGAATGTACTTTTATTACTTGTTTTTTATTGCTTATCCTTTTGATTTTTTAGCATTCCCTGTATTTTTTTCAGTACAGAATCTAATACCATAAATAGGTTTCTGTTACTTTCAGATACATCAAATTTGTTTGAGTCAGAGGTGTAATTACCGTCTAATTCAAAGATTACAGATTGCTCTCTCTCATGCGTTGTTTTCAATCTAAGTTTAAGGTTTTGAAACCCTTCATCTAATTCAATGTATTTCTTAACATAGGTTCCAACCATTTTTCTAACAACTACCATTTCATTTCTATCTAAATCTTTAAAACCAGTTAGGACTATTTTGTCCCCCAAATGCATTTCATCATCCATATGTGTCACCTTTTGGTTTATGTTAAAGTTCTTTTCAGAACCCTGTTACTAATACTTTAAATAATTTACTTTTAATAATGTCTTAAATAATTTACTTTGGCTAAACTGTTCATTCTAAATTAAAATTGCTCCCTTTAAATAATTTATGATAGTTTGAATTTGAGATGATTTAGATTAATGATGAGTTATATGATTTTTTATTGTTTAAATAATTTCCGATGATTGGTTTATATGATTTTTGTTTTTTCAAATATATGTGACAATATATATGGTTGGCGGATATAGTGTGTGTAAAGATATGAAGGAATACATACTTAGAGAGTTAGAGAGGTAGAGAGTTATAGGGCTCTATGTGGTCATATAATTATAAAGTTATAAGGTTTATAAGGTTATAAGGTAAATGAAGTAGTTTATTAGTAAGATAGTAAAGTAATAGAATAATGAAATAATGAAATAATAAAGTAATAAATGAGTAAAGTAGAGTTGTAAAGTAATAAGAATTAAGATTGTGAGGTAATAATATAAAAAAAGAGACAAAAAATAGAAATAAGAAATGATGAGCAAAAAGATGGACAAAAACAAAGAGAGAACACTTGATTAAAAATCTATTAAAAAAATTAAAAAAAGAAAAAGTTGTATGAGTTATTTAAGCTATTTCTGATTTTTCTGAAAGAATATCTCCTAAGTATATATTCTAAGTACATATCCCAGGAGCATATACCCTGAATGTATCCATGAAGTGAATTTTAAATTACCAACCTGCTTCATCAGCAAGGCTTGGATTCTCCTGTGATTCTACTTCATTAATTTCAGGTTTCTTTTTCTTTTCCTCTTCCTTTTTATCTTTGTCTGATTCCATTTTTAGGCTTTCTTTTTTAATAACCAATATTTAAATCTTTTTTGTGATTTTATAATGATATAAACAAGAGTTATTACTAAAAACGAGACCGTCAACATACGATTTTCTATTTTCGTGCTATAGAAGTTTATGAATTCTGGTCCTAAATAATATATTATGGTATATAAATTTATAAAGTAACCAAAGACCATGATTATTAAGAAAATAATTACTGTTCCTATTGGATTGTTAAGCTTTACCCCTTTGATTTTATGCTTGAAGTCAAAAATTTTTTTTAGTAAGGTGGTTGCATCTTTTTTTAGGTTGATTGTGTTTAATGCATCTTCTATTAAAAAATAAATGTCTGTTCTCAAATGTATGTTGGTCTCTCCGATTATAGAGAGTATTTTTATGATAGCTAAAAATCTGAAGAATCTCACAAGCATTATAGGATGAATGTAGTAGCTTGTTATATAAAATATAGCAAATAGGAATGAATCCATTAGAATTCCAGCAGAGTGAACAAGTATTCTTTTGTTTCTGTTTAGGAATACAACAAACGGTAGTTCAGTGACTAGTGCGGGAAATACAAAGTATATTTTAAAGTATATTTTACCGGGAGAGTCAAAGAAATTTGCAACTATTAAGTGGGCTAATTCATGTAAAAGAGTGAGCGGAACCCAGCACACATAAAACAGTATTATAAATAAAAAACCGTTTGTTATGAATAAATCTGATGCTTTTATTGGTGATTTTGGGAATAAAAAAATGGCAAAGGTCAGAGTTGAAATAAAAGTTAGTAGAGTTATCCAAAAGAGTATGTTTGAATAGGGCTTTAATTTATCAATCCACTTGAATTTTATTAAGCCAGTAAGGTATTTCTTTTTGTCATTGGTCGTGAACTGTTTTTCTGATAAAAAGGATATAACTGCGTTAATATCATAATCTCTGAATTTTTGCTCAATCTCTCTTTCGGTTTTGTTTCTTAATATTTCTAGGATTACGTTTAATGTGATGCTGTCAATCTCATAGATTTTTCCTGTTTTTGTATTTCCTAAAAGGTATTTGTCCTTTGATTGTTGCTTTATGATTAGGTTTGATATGTTTATGAGCATGTCTTTCTCTGAAAAGATAAAGTATAAAAGTGTTTAGTTTTACCTTAATAATGATGACACTTCAAGATATTTTAAAGGATAACCTGAACAACTCTTTTTATACGAACAGTATTGATCATTTTTATGATTTTTTGCCTAAATTTGTTAAGTTGTTGTCTAAACAAATTAATGTCAATGGTATTTCTCTTATGCTCGTGAAGGATGAAAATGAGCTCTTTTCATATTTTATTCCTCAAGATGAAGAATCCTTCAAGGGTAAGTTTCTTGAGAGGGTCTTTGTTTATACCAATGGTTCCAAAAGCAGATATTATGATTCTTTGTTTTATTCTCATTATGATTTAGAACATATTGTCGATGGTGCTAAAAAACACCCTTCTTCTTTTAGGTTCATTTTAGAAGGAAAGAGTAATCAGTTATATTACAATGTAGATTATATTAAGTCACTTATTAAAAAGGGATATTTGAATTCAAATTATCTTGAGAGGGAGTTGAAGAACTATAATAACAATAAGGCAGATGCTTCTTTTGTTAAGGACTATCCTACTTTTGAATATTATGTTCGTAAATTAACTGTTCCTTTAAAAGTTGAAAGGGACGGGAAGTTAGAGATTTATGGTTTAATTAGTTTTGATCGTTTTGATTTTGATATTCCCTGTGATAAACCACTTAGTGACGACTATGTTAACTCTGTTTCTCATATGATTTCAGATTTGAGTTCTAGCTTGTCTGATTTTTTTGTTTTTATTAATGATGAGGTAAGAAAAATCAGCAAGATGACACAGCAGATTAAAGAGAATCTTAATGCTTATGAACAACCGCCATATACTCTAGTTCATAGTAAACGTGTTAATGTAATTTATCTTAATTTTTTAAAATGGCTTAATAGCAAGGGTTTATATAAGGTAAGTTCAAAGTTGATGATGGGGGCTTATTATGGTTCTCTCTTTCATGATGTTGGTAAGATCATGGTTGATAAGAGAATTTTGAATAAACCTGCTAAGTTGACTGTTGAGGAATTCAATGAGGTTAAGAAGCATACCCTTTATGGTTATGACCTTATTAAGAATTCAGGCCTTTCTAAGATTACTAAAGATATCGTTCTTCACCATCACGAAGCTATTGATGGCTCAGGTTACCCACATGGATTGAGTGGGAAAAAGATTCCTGATTATGTTAAGATTTTTTCTGTGGTAGATGTGTTTGATGCCTTAACAAGTGAAAGGTCATATAAAAAGATGTTCTCAATAAATAAGGCGATGGAGATTATTCATCATATGTCTGATTTGTCAAAACTTGATAAAAAATATGCATCTTATTTTTCGAGTTTCATTAATGAGAGTGTTGATGATATTAATTCTCTTTCAACGAATGAAATCCATGATTCTCTGTATGTTGAACTTGTTAAGGTACTGAGTGAAAAACCTTTTTTTAGATTAAAGTCGGATGATGAAAATTGAAATTTTGGAATTTTTGAGAGGTGTTTGAGAATTTGTTTCATTTCCATGGATCGTTGATAATTATGACTTCGTTTTTTATTACTTGATTTTATTTATTCTTTAAGAAATGTGCTTTAACTATTCTTGTGAAAAAGTAATTATTTCTTTATTTTTGCTGTTAATAGGATTATAAGAGTGAACTAAAAATAACAAGAAATGGGTAATAATAACATAAAAAAAGATTATGTCGAAAGAGATGGTATTGGTGATATGAGGAATGTAGTGAATGTGATAAATGTAACTAATATAAATAATAAAGTCATGAATATAAATAGTAAAACACTCTTAATTAAAAACAAAAATTTTAAATATAATTGATTGTTGCTAAATGGTATTAAGTGCTTTGTATTGAGTTAGAGCTTTAGGATTGAATGTTAAATCAAAGTGTTGTATGATTTGAATGATTTTTTTAGTTTGATAATTCTCTCAGTTGCTATTTAAATAGGATACTGATATGATTTTATAATATGATTGAGGATTTTTATAGGAGAAAACGCTAAATAAATAAAAACGGTAAGTTCGTGATGATAATCTATGGTGCCAAAGAGAGATGAAATGATTGTGTTAAGTGTTTAATGGTCTATAATTTTTTATGCAGTGATTTATTTAATAAGTAAATGGTAAGTTTTATAAATAACCTTAAAGAATTCATATTTTAATTTTGATTTGATTTTTATATTGTGTTTATTTATATTTATTTGTGAGTGGTATCTCTCTCAATAGAATGATAATCCATAACAATAATATATAATAATGCAATAACATCCAATACATATTGATATTTATATGAGTAAGATTAATGTTTAGAATTTAAGTTGATTTATTTTTATTTTAGGTAAGGTGATGAATTGTGATAAATGAAAGTAATTTGAATGATAATGTTGTTAAAACAGGAACAACAACAATAGGTCTTGTTTGTTCTGATGGTATTGTATTGGCAGCAGATAAAAGAGCTACCGCGGGTTATATGGTTGTTGATCCAAAGGCACAAAAGATACATAAGCTTACAGATAATATCGCGCTTACAATCGCAGGATCGGTTTCTGATGCCCAATTGATTCTTAAATTGATGAAAGCAAATATTAGGCTGATTAATCTTAATACAGCTAGAGAAGTTTTTGTTAAAGAGATTGCTCATCTGCTATCAGGCATAGTTTATGGAAAGATAAGAGAGATGTCAATGATTCAATCGATTTCTGAGTTCATCTTAGGTGGAAAAGATAAGGATGGTTTTCATCTGTATGATATTTTCCCAGATGGTTCTTTAACTGAAATCCCAAATTTTATCTCATCTGGAAGCGGAAGCGTTATGGCCTACGGTGTATTGGAGACAATGTATAAGAAGGGTATGAGTGTGAATGAAGGAACAGAGCTCGCAATTAAGGCAATTAAATCAGCATTAAGGAGAGATATTGCTACTGGAAACGGAATCCAAGTGATTAATATAACGAAAGACGGGGTTAAGACCGTTTATGATGGCAAAATTGATCCGGCAGAGGTCGTTAATCTTAGTGATAAAGAGAAACAATAAGAAAGTATCAGTATAAGAAGTAAGAAGGATGAGTAAAAGGTATTAAAAAATAATTGAATCTTATTGATGATTGTGAGTTATTTTTTTGGTCTTTTTAAAGATAAATATTATATAAGAAGTATGATTCAGAGGTTTATTTTTATTGTTTGTTTTATATTGTTCATAATTGTAATTGATATTTTATTGCTTAGGATTGTCAAGGAAGAAATAAGGGTTGTTCTCGTGTTAAGTTTATTGTTCTTTTCAGTTTAATTTTTGATTGATGATTTTGTTTTTGTAAGTTAATTTGATATCTATGCTTAATTTAATGATATGAATTTTGTGATTATGTTGTTGTTTTTTTAATTTTCATTAAGGTTGAATCTTTAAGGGATAAGAAATAATTTATAAAAGAATTATTGATTTATAAAATCTTATGATTACTGTTAATTTATAATTACTATTAATCTCAAATTAATGTTATTTTATTTTACTTTATTTCATTTATTAGATTTTATTGAATCATTGAATCACAAGATGTTAAAGGATTGTAAAGTGGAGAGTAATATTTTTGTATGCTTTGGTGCATCTGTGCTATGTAATAAGGATGGTTTGAATGAATTTTTCTAGTATATTAGTTCTTTTAAGTTGTGGTAATATTTTAGGTGTTATAACATTATAATATAAAAGCATATAATTGTTTTTGATTTTAAGTTTTGATGAGCTAAATGAAGAAAGATAATAGGAGACTGTGACGATTACTTTGATATGAACTTTTATTTGAAAGTATTTGTAAGATAATTTGTA
>CAZZHT010000023.1:0-13773 GCA_964653825.1 uncultured Methanosarcinales archaeon | reverse complement strand
ATCTGGTGAAGATCTCCTTTTAGAGAATATGGCATATACAATTGGTGGTTCTTTAGATAGAAATCTCATTAAGGGAAAGGATCTCATGATATATAATATCTTGAATGATTTTATGAATTTAAAGGGTATTAGAATGGTTTTGAGAAATTACGATTCTAAGTATACTAAGAGTCCTAGATCTTATCCTAGTTTGGATTTTAAAATATTAGGTGATGTTTCTCATGATGAGATGAATGAGTTGATGGATGATTTCTGTGATTTCTATGATAAAAAGCTTGAGAACAATATCGAGAAAATGATTAAAGGAAGTGTTCTTTCTGTTTACGAGCAAAGACATAATGGTTTTCCTGATGATAGTTATTATGATGCGTATCATATAGATGCTATTAATCCATCAACTAGGATAAGATTATTCTTAGAATAGGTTTTATTGTTTTTACGGTCTAAAATCAAAGAAAAAACAAAAAAGAAATTTGTTTTTTAAGCCCAAGCTAAGATACCTATAACAATCAGGTTTACAATAGGTATGGCCATTAAAATACCTAACCAACCTGGTTTTTTAACTCCTTCACTTATCTTCCAATACCACCAAATAACAAGTGCTAGTGGAATTATCCACCCTACCACTGGGATCGCTCCTAAAAACCATAAAAATCCAAGATACCATGGATAGTCTGCCATGACAGGAATATAAAATAAATTGACAATGGGTATCCAAACTAACCAGGGATTATCTTTATTTAGCTTTTTTGCAATTACCATCATCGCAAAAGAGACATAGATATATATTCCGATTGTTATAACAACCATTAACCACATAAAAGCTAAAAAAAATGACGCAAGAGTGGTCAATCCCATCATATTCAGTGTGTTTTCAGCTATCATTTTTTATCATCTCCTTATTTTTTCAAATTTTTTTGGGTTTAAAATAAAAAATCTAAGATAAAAAAAACACGATTTCACTTTGAGTTGATTAAATTAAAGACATCATAACATATCTTACTGATACATAAAAGAATATAAAAGAAATGGATTCAACTAATCCTAAGATACTTAATATTAACCCTGCAAGATTTAAACCGTTATTATAAACCTTCTTCTGTAGGTAATATAATACAATACCAATTATTCCTGTTATTATACCAACAAAGGGAATTAGACTAATTAGTCCAAATATAAAACAAGCGATTCCATATTTATTTTCTTTGTTTTTGGATTCCTCCCTTGTGCTCTTTTTCTCAGTCTGGCTCACATCAACCATCTTTTACAAAAAATCTGTATTTAACAACTTATAATTGGATAAGTTCTATTGATACTTATGTTATTTAATCAACAATAATAGTATTAAATTATCTTTAGTTATAAATTGTATTTTTTTAAGTATATATCAAATTTATTTTTAAACTTATATTTAAAGTTGTCGATTATGAGATGTAATTTTTTCGTTGTTAGTTTAATCATTTATCATTAGAGAGGCAAGTTACCGTTTGACTTTACTTCGTTTAATACTATGATTGTGTTTGTTTTCTCTATACCTTCTTTGTTTCTGAGTATCTTTGTTATGAAATTACCAAGAGATTTTACGTTCTTTTCAACGATTTTTATTAATAGGTCCCATTCTCCTGTTATTATGGAGACATCTGTTATCTCTTGATATTTTGATAGTTGTTCCGCTAGTTGCTCCTGATTTTCTTTGCCACTCTTGTAGGATATGAATACAAATGCAATGACATTGTAGTTTAATGCTTCCTTGTTTATTAAAATGGTGTATTTGTTGATTATGCTTTCTTCTAGTTTTTTTATTCTGTTGAATACAGAGGTTGGTTTTAAATTAAGTTGATTTGATATCTTTCTTATACTTTCCCTTCCGTTTTCTTGTAAAAGCTTTAGTATCTTTCTGCTCTTTTCATCAATTTTAGTTTTTGACTTCTTTTTGTTTTCTTTTTTATTTGCCATCTTAATTATCTCTCTTATTTAAGAGTTTTTGTTATGTTAGGTTGTGTTTCAGAATTTTGTTTTTATTTTATTCATTAAATACGAACATTGTTTAAATATTTTTCTTTTTTTATGGTTTTTATTAAACAAAGTTCTGTTTGTTTTGAAAAACGTTTATATTGTTTTTATTTCATATTATTGTAGTTAGAATTTGTTTTTGCTTTGAGGGGTGAAAATATGGATGAGTTGAATGTTGAGAAAGGATTAGATTTGTTAAGTGAACATATGATGAAATCTGAGGTAAAGGATATCGTGAAAATACAGACAAGGGCTCTTTTCCATTTACATAATTTTTTTACTAAACATGGGTTTGTACAATTAATGCCTCTGATTTTATCTCCAATGACAGATCCTTTAAGTGGTGATGTTGGTAGTTCTGTTATTAAAACAGGAGAAATTGAATATAATGGTAATAAATTGAAACTCATGCAGAGTATGATTCTTCATAAACAGCTGGCTTTGATTTCTGGTTTTGATAAGATATATATTTTCTCACCTAATGTACGGTTAGAAAATCCTAAGAAGAAAATAACGGGAAAGCATGCGTTTGAGTTTACTCAACTCGATTTTGAAATAACCAATGCTAAGATGAAAGATGTCTTTAATCTTATGGAGGATGTCTTAGTTTCTACTTTTGATTATGTTAGTAAGCAATGCCCACAAGAGTTAAGCAGGTTAGGTAGAACTCTTAGGGTTCCAAAAAAACCATTTAAAATTTATACAACCCATGAGCTTGAGAACAAATATGGCGAGGATTGGGAAATTAAAGCATCTTTAGACCATAATGAACCATTCTGGGCAGTTTGTCACAAAAGAGAATTTTACGATAGAGAAAATCCTGAGAATAGAGGACATTACCTCAATTATGATTTAATTTACCCTGAGGGTTTTGGTGAGGCATTGTCAGGAGGAGAAAGGGAGTTTGAGTATAATCAGATTATTAAAAGGATGAGGGAAAATGGGTTAAAACCCGAGAGTTATCAGTATTATGTTGAATTGGCAAAAAGGGGTATGCTTAGAGCTTCGGCAGGTGGTGGTTTTGGTATTGAGAGAATGATTAGATTCATTACAGGAAGAAAACACATAAGAGAGGTACAACTGTTTCCGAGAATCCCTGGAGAGAATATTATTGTTTAAGTTTTTTTTAGTTGTTAATCTCTTTTTTTATCATCTCATATCCATATGGTAAAAGCCGTTTTGCAAGGTCGTAATTTAGCGGTTGTGAGTTAGTGTAACCTTCTTCTCTTTCTTTTGTTAGTTCTTTGTTTATTCTTTTATAAAAAGTGTTAAAATCATCATCTTTTGTTATTACTATGTCTTCTAGTTTGAGTATTTTTAAAGTATTATTCTTCTCTTCGTCATCTTCTACTAATTTATCTATTGGATCGTAGTCCCTTCTGACAATGATTAGGTTGAATGCTCTAGCATCTTCTGGTATGAATGAATGATTGTTTTTCTCATATATCTCGAAAGTTACTTGATATTGTTTATCTTCACTTACATAACTGATTATTCTTTCAGATATGGGTAATTCATTTTTCATATTCTCACCCTAGTGTATTTCTACTCTTGATGTGTTTTTACTTTAGAGTAATATTTTTAGAAAGGTTATTGTCTTTTATATTTAAATCTTTTTGATAAATGGTTATTTGCTTTCTGTGTGTCTTCTGTTTTATCATTGTTTTTATTAGTATCTCTATAAGATATTGATAAGCTTTAAATATGAGCAATGAGGTGCTTGATGTGATTCTGATTACTGTTAAATCTGACTGGTGATGAGGTCCACCTTTGAATGCCAAAATTGTTTTTGTGGTTTGGCTGATGACTTCTTAAAGTAAAACAAAGGTGGAATTATGGACTGGAAACATTACAACAATTTGAGGTCAAGTTTCAAATATATTGAGAATCTGTTAATAGATACAGATGTAACCCTAAGTGTTAAGAATAAAGCAGTATTCCAACCGGTTAAACTGGATTTGAGTGAAAAACAGGTATATACAATAAAGAAGGATATTAATAAATTCTTTGAAGTAATGAAAAAAGCAAAACATAGTTTTAATATCGAAAGTACACCTATTAGTGCTTCAAGGATACTAAAGGTTAATCTTAGTTTCATATGGAAGACTATTGAGGATAGTTGGTCTTCTAAAATTGAAAAAACAACAGGCAGTTTTAAGTCAGACGAGGAAAAAGAAAAACTTGATGCTGTTCTTCATGAGGCCATGATGTTGGTTAATGATATGCATCATCAAATAGAACAGAAAGATGAGAAATAAAAGTATCATCTATCAATAGCGAAACAAATAAAACTATTAAAGATGATAAAGAGAAAAGTAAAAAAATAATTATTTCGTTCTATTCTGGATTAATTGTTAATGGTTTACTTGTTGCTTTTGGCGAAATTATGTGATTGGTGTGTCTTAATGTGAGTTCCAGTTTTTATTTTGTTTTTTACTATGTTTTTTATTGTGGTTTATAGCTTGATACTAATGCATAAACACTTGTTACTATTTTATCAACTTTACTATGATTTAATGGTTTCTCTCCTTTTTTCAGTAATTCCTTGTTCATCATCCTGAATAAATTGTCACTGCTACTCCTTTTTAGATTAATTAGGAGGTTATCTAATGATACTCTTTTCGAATTTGAGTTTTCATTCAATGGTTCTATCGTTAAATCAAATTTTCTTAGATTCTTGTTTCCAAGGTAAGAATCTATAATATTATTTATGTTTATCCTGTACTGTTCTCCATTTATTTCTTTTGTATAGGTATAATCAACTCTCTTTTCAATAGGGTCATAATTCATACTATATGGTATTTTTATCACCTTCTTTATTGATTTGTATTTTTAAATTTTTAAATTAATATGGCTTCACTGCTAATTTTTTATTTCGGTTATCAATTATGTTTTTTATTGTTTCTATTTGTTATTTTAAAGTAACAGTAGGGAATCACTGCTTGTATTTATTTCTTTTGATTGGATTGGTTTAGGTTTATTTCTATTGTGACTGCTTAAAGAGAGTGAGTTTTTTAAAAACTCTTGTAGAAAATATCTAAGAATTTAGAATCAAAAACAAAAGTATTAAAAATAATTAGATTGACTTATGTTCAATATGGACAATTGGATTAATAAGTATCAACCGAAAGGGTTAAAGGATGTAGTTGGTCAGGATGAAGCTATTTCTCAGTTAAGAGCTTTTATAGATTCATTCAAGAGGCAAAAAACAAAAAAGTATGTCTTTTTATATGGACCTACGGGATGTGGTAAGACCTCTGCTGTTTATGCTCTTTCAAATGATTATAATTTTGATATCCTTGAGTTGAATGCATCGGAGTATCGAAACCAAAAGACGATGTCGCAGTTGTTTAGCTCTGCTATGGGACAGAGGTCATTGCTATTTAAGGAGAGGTTATTATTGATTGATGAGCTTGATGGTATCTCATCAACAAAGGATAGGGGAGGAATTTCTTATCTGACTAAGATTATTTCTGGGATAAAAACACCAGTTGTATTGATAGCAAATGATCCTTTTAAGAGGAAGTTTTCTTCATTAAGAAAGAAGTCGGTTATGGTTGAATTTAAGCCCTTGAGTAATGAGGACATTGTTAAGATTCTTAAGAAAATTGTTGTCTCTGAGAAGATTGATTGTTCAGATGATATTCTCAAGAGAGTTGCAAGGATGAGCGGTGGGGATGCAAGGTCTGCAATTAATGATTTATGGATTTTGAGTATTAATAAAAGGAAGATTGAGGTAAGGGATCTTGATGTTTTATCATATAGAAATAAGGAAGAAACAATTATGAATGGTCTAATTAAGGTTTTTAGGTCTTCATCGTTAGATACTGCTATTAAGGCCTTTGACAGCGTTGATGAGTTGCCTAATGAGATTCTTTTATGGATTGATGAAAATATTCCCTACGAATACAAAGAAGCTTTGGAGATTAGTAATGCTTATGATTGGGTGTCAAAGGCAGACATCTTTAATTCTAGAATAAGAAATAGACAGTACTGGCGTTTTTTGGTTTATATTATGCTTTTTATTACAGGTGGTGTGAACATCAGTAAAACTAAGAAGTATGTTGGTTTTGTTAAGTATAAGCAGCCAGATATTAAATTAAAGATATGGATTTATAACAATAAGACAAAAAAGATAAATGATATTATGAGTCGACTGATGCCGGGTTTACATCTTTCAACCTCTGCTATGAGAAATGAGGTTTATCCGTATCTGAAGGTTATTTTGAGGAATAAAAGATTTAGGGGAAACATACTTAGAGAGTTTAATCTTACTAGTGAAGATATTGATTATATTACGAAATGATTTCCTTTTTAATTGCTTTCAAGAGGTGTTGAATTATGAAAGATCGTTCACAGATGTATTTAGTTCATAAAAGTAATCTTAGTATTGCTATTACTTTTGTTGTTTTGGCAATGATTACGGTAATTATTATAAGTTTGATTTTATCAAATATGAACAATTTATCAAAAGCAATTAATATGTCTAACAAGAGTAACAATTTAAGTAATACCAATATGAGTGGCAATCAAAATAACTATCTCAACATATCAAGGGCAGTAGTTACTGTTAGTGACAATTGTTCTTGTAGTGATATCTATGACCCTGTTAAGTGCTATATTAATGGTTCTTATAAGGAGTATCATAATTACTGTTATGCTTACTGCGATAATGTCACGAATTGTACAAGAATTTTTAAGGGCTCTAATCAAAACAACAGTGACAATGATAATATCTCCAACAGCAGTAGCAATAGTTACAGTTCTAACAAGAGTGGCAATCGAAGTTGTGTTTGTATTACTGAGTTTGCACCTGTAAAATGTACTAAAGGTGGGGTGACTAAGACCTTTAGTAATGCTTGTTTTGCCCGTTGTAATGGATTTACTTATTGCCAACCAATCTCTAAGGTAAAACCTATTACAACTCCTAATCCTGAATCATATCATTCTTGTGTTTGCCCAGCTTATTATTCTCCAGTTATTTGTACAAAAGAGGGTATTTCTCGGTCTTTTAGTAATATATGCTTTGCTCATTGTTTGGGTTTTAGGGATTGCACTGCTGAGATGAAATGAGGTCTAAAAAAGGAGAGTAAAAAGAAATAATAAGTGAATAAAAGCAAACAAAGAGATTTTTAACTAAAACCACCAAACTCTTTCGGATTGTTTGTTTTCTATGATTACTTTTTTGTTGAGAAAGGTTCTTAATCGATCGTCTGCATTAGCTATGCTGCTCTGTTTGTGACCCTGAAAGTACTCGCCAAGGGTTAAGGGTATGTTTGAGTCATTTATCCAAATAATTCCTACATCTAGTTTCTCTGCTATTCTTTTTGCTTCATCATAGTTCTCAGTCCAAATACTTGCACCTAAGCCATATTTTGATTTGTTGGTTAGTTCTATTGCTTCTTCTGTGGTTTCTGTTTCATAGATGGTTACAACAGGAGCAAATATTTCTTCTTTCAGAGAATAAACATCAGGTTTTTCTGCTAATAGTACTGTTGGTGGATAGTAGTATCCCTTTGTTTCCGGGATTTCCCCACCTAATAGAATCCTTGCACCATCTTCTAATGATTTCATTACCTGTGCATGAGCCTTTTCTACGGCATTTCTTCTTATGAGTGGACTTATGTCTCTTTCTATCCTGTATTTTTTTGAGTAATTAATGAAGGATTCTATGAATTCCTTTGATATCTTTTTGTTAACATAGATTCTCTTTATTCTGTCACATACCTCACCGCTGTGTAGAAAACTACCTGAGGCAATTCCTTTTGTTGTCTTTCTAATGTCACATTTATTAGTGACTATTGCTGCATCGTTTCCACTAAGTTCTAATAGTAGTGATTTGATGTCTGCATTTTTGATGATGTCCTTACCTGTGTTTATGTTGCCTGTATAAACCACCATTGAAACTGACTCAGATTTTACTAGGAGTTTACCGATGGTTTTTCCTCCAATTACAGTTGTGAACACATGCTTTGGTATGCTTGTAGAGTTGATAATTTCATCAATCTTTAACCCAATCATTGTTGCATATTCAGATGGTTTATAGATTACTGTGTTTCCTGTGAGTAGTGATGGTATAGTTGATATCATGGTTTGCCAGAGAGGATAGTTCCATATGCCAATCTGTGCTATGATTCCTTTTGGAGCATATTTTACCTCTGCAGTCGTTTGAGGAAATACTCTTTTATCAATAGGAAAATCAATGTCTTTCATCTGTTCGTATTTGTTGCAGTAGTAATCAATGCCATCAATTACATCTGCAATGATATCATCTGTTTCTTCTTTAAAAAAACCGCCTTCGTTATAAATGATGTCTTTGATTTTTTCTCTGTTTTTTATTATGTTTGATTTTATTTCTTGAACAATTTTTATTCTATAGTGCTTTGGCTTTTGAGACCATGTTTTAAATGCATCTTTTGATTGATTAATTATCTGATTTAGTTCTTTTGGTTCTATTTCTTTGTAGGTTTTAATGATTTCCTCTGTTCTTGGATTTATTGATTTAATTACCATTAGACATCACCATGACTTTCTCCTAATTTTATACCTGCTCCGATAAGATGTGCTATTCTTATTGGTTCAGGAATTACTGATTGATATGAGAAGAGTTTTAGGTACTGCTCTGCTTCAAATAGGTTTATGCCATAGAGTTGAATAAATAATCTTTTGTTTACTTTATAAACCTCTCCTGCTAAATCAATTAGTTTTATTTTGTCGCTTTTGTTTAGTTTTATTAGGGTTTGTTTTATTTTTAGGTTTGATTTATTTTTTTCTATTGTTGGTTTGTGTCTCATTACAATAATTATTGGTATCTTTGTTTTTTCAAATAGTTCCTTTATGTTTATTATGTTAAAACCGCCAAGAGCAATGCCCTTTAGAAATATGACTTTTATTATCGTTCTGTATTTTGATGAGTTAATCATATCAATTATCTTTTCTGTTGAATCATTACCATCGACCTTTATTTCTTTTGACACAATCCCATCAATGTGTCTGTCTGCTCTGTAAACAACGCCTACTATCCTTGTTTTTTTATCTTTAAATTTGTTGAATGGAAAATCATCAATGCCTATGGCTCTTATGATTTGTTTCATCTTTTGGTCTTGCTTCGTAGTAAGATTATAGGTGTTTAAAAAAATCAAATTGATAAAACCGAACATATGTGATAAAGGTTAGTAAAAATAATTAGATAATATTTTTAATAATTTAATAATTAAATTAATCATTATTGATTTGTTGTATTTATTAATCTATGGTAAAATTTTGTTAATTTTTATTGTAAATATTTTTTGTTGGTTAGTGTCTTTATTGTTTATTTGTTGTTAGTGAAGGAGTGTATTTATAAATAATTAGCGCTCTGTTGCCACGTTCTATTGTCTTTATCTTTCTAAAATCATTGTTATTATTAAGCCATTTTTCAGTGGGATCCTTATTACTAAAGTTAGAGTAAACAAAGTAACCTGGTTCTTTCATGTTTCTGGGGAAGACCTTGTAGAACTCTTTATCACAAGGGAAAAGTGATACTACTTTTAGTCCGCTATAGTATGCTATGACGGGGTAGTTGAAGTTCGCATAGATTATTGTATTGCTGATATTGTAAGTGTTTTTTGTGTTGTTTAAATTAACTGTGCTGTTCGAGTTAATACTGTTGTTTGTAACTATTGATTTTAGATAATTTGCTACTTCCATTGTTGGCGATACATACTTATTGATAAAAGGGTATTTTAGTTTCACAAATGATGCCTCGAAAGAAGGTATTGCAATGAGTATTATAATTGAGATGGTTATTATCTTGAAAAGTAGTTTCTTATTATGCATTAGGGTATAGTATCCCTTTGCCGATAGCAAAAATATTGGTAGGGCAATAGGAATTAAGTACCTTGGTTCTTTATGTGGAACATAGGTTATAAAAGCAAAGAACAACAATATCCAGATGTAGAGTATTATTTCATTTAAGAAGGATTTACTTATTTTTAGATGTTTTTTCTTTTTAGGTATATCATTTATTTTTAAATCCTTTTTTTTGTTATACTTATCTATATTGCTTTTATCTGTCTCATCATAGGTAAGTGTTCTTATTCCTTTTGTGAATTTGAATGAGAATTTAGGGTCTATCTGGAAAAATAGAAAGAAAACATAAAGTGCTAACCCTAAGATTACAATAATAGGATATACCTTTTGGAAGTTTATGATATAAAAGAGATAATTTCCAACTCTGCTTCCTACGGCTTTTCTTGCAGTTAATAAGGTACTTAGGAAAAACCCGTACCTTATCTGTACCCATATGAAATATGGTGCTAAAGTAATAATTAAACCAATCCAATAAAGTATCCTCTTTTTGTATCCTATTTTATTTACAATCAAGTAAATAGGTATTACAAAAACCAGTATTATTGATGTGAATCTTGTTAAGAAACTTATTCCCATTAATACTCCGGATAAGAGAATATAAGTCCTGCTCTTCTTTTTTAATGCAATAATTGATAGATAAAAGGCAATCATGGCAAATGTTAATGAGGAAGTGCTTGTCATTATCCAATGAGATGCCTCAACGAACATAGGTGATAAACCAAGAAAGATGGCTGAAAGTAAGCCAATTTTCTGATTATACCATTCTTTTCCTATGAGATATATGAAGTAAACACCAAGAGTGCCCATTAAAGCGACAATTACTTCAGCTGTGTAAACACTGTGATAAAATAAATAACCTCCAGCAAAGATTAGTGAAATGAGAGGTGGTCTTAGATAAAATTCATTATAGTTGGTTCTTCCCGAGAAAATTACCTCTGCATTTTGTAAGTAAACTGTCTCATCCCACCAATGATATATCTGTAATGGCCATAACCTCAATATAAATGAAAGAATTAATAGGATAATTAAAGTAATAAATATTACAACTCTTTTTTTATTATCTTTTATATCCCTGTGTTTTCCTTTGTTTTTAATCCCTTTGTTAGATAATCTAGATTTTTTGAATGTCATCAATAACACTTTGTATGCCCTTTATGTTTTTGCTTTTATTATATTCTACTTATTTTTACAAATTCTTTTTTTACCTCTATATTGTATTCATCAGAAGGTTTAAACTTACTGATTTTTGTTACAAACTCAGGCAGTAGGATTCTATTCCCTCTGAAATCTAACTCAGATATGATTGTTTTGGTAGAAATCATGGATTCTGATTCTGTTTTGGTATTGTTTTCGTTCTGTATGTTGAGATCTTCCATAATATTTCTTACTTTTTCTTTTTCCCTATTCTTTAAGAATTCAGAAGTTTTATTATAGAGGAATCTCGCGATGTGGTCAGCAACATTGATATTCGTTGCCTGTGTGATTCCCTGGAGTCCTGGACTTAGATTTATCTCAATTACAACAGGACCCTTGGCTCCATTCAAAATATCTACTGCACAAATCTCGGTGTTACATGCTTTTGCTGACTCAATTGCAATTTTTTTTGTATACTCATCAAGTTCAATAGATACTGCTTTTCCTCCTGAATGAAGATTTGACCTGTTGTCTCCTGCCTCTGATTTCCTCATCATTGATGCTACAACCTCATTTCCTATGACAAAAGCTCTCAAATCTGTACCGTTTGTATCAATATAATTCTGAATTAAGAAAGGATGTCTAAGGGCAGTTAATGTATCTAACAATGAAATGGCTGTTGAATGACTCTCTGCAAACATTACTCCTTTTCCCTGAGTTCCATTTGGTATCTTTATGACTATGGGATAGGAAATTCTATTCAAAAGGTCCTTAGCAGCACTACTGGATGTGATTATGTATGTCTTTGGCATTGGAATGTTCTTTTTCTGTAGTTCCAACTGTGTTAGAATCTTATCGTGACCAATGGTAAAGGCATTTGGAGCAAATGGATTATATGCTCTCCCAAAGTAAGCATTTGAGATTGCTCTCAGTAGAGTTTCATATCTAAATGATCCTTTTGGGTAGACACAATCAAAATCCCCAAGCTCCTTTCCCTCATAGAAAACTTGCCATTGATCTCCTGTAAATTCTACATCTATCTTTTTAAGGTCAAGGTCAATAACTTCATCAAAATACTGCTTTAATGCCTCAATAGTCATTTTAGAGCTTTTACTCCCCAAGCTCATCATAGCAATTCTCATAATTTATGCCCCCCTATCTAATGATTTTTATGGTTATGTTCAATTTGTTATTATCTTTGATGATTTTATTATTCTATTATATTTTGTTTTAACTATTGTTTAATTATTTTGTTTAATTATTTATTATTATCATTACTCTTCTCAGCGTTACTGTCCTCACTATTCTGATTTGTGTTCTCTTTATCTTTCATTGTTGGAAAGAGTATGACATCTCTTATTGATTCTTGATTTGTCAGTACCATTACTAACCTATCAATTCCAATTCCAACACCACCTGTGGGTGGCATTCCATACTCCATAGCATCAAGGAAATCATAATCTTTTGGAGGTGCCTCATCATTACCCATTTCTCTTTCTTTCTCTTGTTTCTCAAATCTCTCTCTCTGATCAATTGGATCATTTAACTCTGAATATGCATTGGATAATTCCATTCCATTTATGAATAACTCAAATCTTTCAGTTAATTCAGGGTTATTTCTATTCTTCTTTGTCAGAGGAGATGTTTCAACTGGATAATCAGTGATAAAAGTGGGTTCTATTAACTTGCTATCAACAAATTCATCAAATATTGTTCCGATGAGCATTCCTTTAGTAATATTACCCTTTAACTCAATGTTATTATCTATTAAATAGGTTCTCAAATCTTCGAAGCTCATTGAGTCAACATCAAGATTTAAGTACTTTTTAATTGCCTCTTTCATTGGCATTCTTCTCCAGGGTTTACTTAAATCCAGTTTTACTCCTTGGTATTCAATTTTTAAGGTGTTGTTTACCTTTAAACAGACCTTTTTTATTAAATCTTCAACCATATCCATCATATCATTGTAATCTTTATATGCTATGTACCATTCAATCATTGTAAACTCAGGGTTGTGGTTTTTATCAATTCCTTCGTTTCTGAAGCACTTTGTTATTTCATAAACTTTACCTAAACCGCCAATCATTAATCTTTTTAGGTATAATTCTGGTGAAATCTTAAGATATAGTTTTCTGTTAAGAGAATTATGATATGTTATAAATGGTCTCGCATTTGCTCCTCCATAAACGGGCTCTAAAATTGGGTTCTCAACTTCAATGAATCCTTTATCATCAAGATATTTTCTTATTTCTGAAATAATCCTACTCCTTTTTATAAATACTTCTCTTGACTCTCTATTCATTATTAAGTCAAGATGTCTCTGCCTATACTTTAGTTCAATGTCTTTGATTCCATGATACTTTTCAGGGAGGGGGCGTATGGATTTACTCAGAATCGTGAAATCATTGGCGAACACAGTGATTTCGTTTGTTTTGGTTTTTGAAACCTTACCGGTAACACCAATAAAATCACCAATATCTATTAATTTTAGTATCTTAAATTTCTCGTTTAAAATGTCCTTTTTGAATAAGATTTGAATGTCTCCCTTTTCATCTCTTATGTTTGAGAATATGAGCTTTCCGAGGTCTCTTAAAGATACTATCCTACCAGCAATGTTTACTTCTTTGTCAGAAAAGTTTCCAAATTCAATGGATTCAAACTCTTTTTTAATATCTACAGAGTAATGAGTTTGATTATACTTGTAAGGATAAGGATTTATTCCTATCTCTCTTAGTTTATTGAGTTTTTTTATTCTTGAATTGATTAAATCTTCTT
>CAZZHT010000022.1:10710-13857 GCA_964653825.1 uncultured Methanosarcinales archaeon | reverse complement strand
TAGTATAGGACTTTTGAAATTATATGAGGTGTGATTTTTTCTCACAAAGTTTATATATTTCTTAAATTCCTAAGAGATTATGGTTGATTATTTATCCAAGATTGAAGAGTTAAAAAAGGAACTAAGCACCACTAAACGTAACAAGAGAACAGAACATCATATTGGCTTAGTTAAGGCAAAGCTTGCACAATTAGTCAATAAACAGGAAAAAAGATCAAAATCAGGTGCTTCTGGTAAGGGTTATTTTGTTAGAAGAGTTGGAGATGCAAGTGTTATATTAATTGGGACTCCATCATGTGGAAAATCAACACTTATTAATGATTTAACAGGAATCCATTCAGAAGTTGGGAGATATGCCTTTACAACTCTCACCATCATTCCTGGGATGATGAAGTACAAACATGCTGAGATTATGATACTAGATGTACCGGGCATTATTTCAGGAGCTTCATTGGGTAGAGGAAGGGGAAAAGAGGTTCTTTCAACCGTGAGAAATTCTGATTTGTGCTTAATTTTGGTAGATGCAACAAGGACAAAGGATTATGATGTTGTTTTGAGAGAGCTCTATAACTCAGCTGTTAGATTAAATCAGAGACCTCCAGACATAAAGATTAAAAAGAAATCCAGAGGAGGTATATCCATTTCAAAAACGGTTAAGCTAACGAAAATCACGAAGGATACTATTAAAGCTATTCTGTCAGAATTTAAGATGATGAACGTTGATGTCCTTATAAGAGAGGATATTGATGATGATCAATTAATTGATGTTATCCAGGGGAATAGAAAATATCTCCCATCAATTACGGTTGTTAATAAGATTGATCTGGTTTCAAAGAAGGAAATAGAGAAGATTAATGATGAGATTCGTCCAGATTTGATGATTTCTGCAAAGGATAAGAAGAATATTGATGCCTTGAAGGAACTAATATATCAAAAACTTAACTTCATGAATATATACACAAAGGAACCAAATAAAAAGGCGGATCTTGAGATTCCACTCGTTGTTAAAAAGAATTCAACTGTGAGAGATGTCTGTAATAAACTCCATAAGGACATGGTACGAAAGTTCAGGTTTGCAAGGATTTGGGGAAAGAGTGCAAAGTTTGATGCACAAAAGGTTATGCTAAAGCATGTTTTACAAGATGGTGATATCATTGAGATACATACTTTCTGATAGAAACTCATAATTAATAAGCCCATTTCAATGAATTATTTTTGTAATTTAGGGATTTTTAATTTTTTAAATAGGAAACATCTTTAGCAAGCATATTTGTATGTGTTTGTGTATCTTTATAAATAATGACTGACTATAGTCAACGATTGTAAACTATTGTAGATAATTGTAGATTCTTTTAAAGGGTTGTAATCAATTATAAATAAGTACAAGGAAGCATAAATAATTATGGATGTTCGTGCATGTACTACATCATATTTTTTGTTCATAGGTTATGGCTTTTAATAAAAAATTTTGATAAAGTATTTAAACAAATATCTTTGATTTTTATTTTGTACTATCTTTTAATTTAAAAGTTATGTGAGGTTTAATATAGGTATAAATAAATTTAATTTTAATTTTTAGTAGTTTTTGGTTTTTATGAGGTTATGACTTTAATAGGAATGTTGTTAATAGTTACTTGGTGATTTTATGATTGTTGGCAAGATTGTTGGTAAGACGAATACTATTGGTTTTTCTTTTGTAGTTAAGAATCCAGTAAATAAATTTGATTATGTCCAAGTGTTAGATGATAGTAACAACTATAATCTTTGCCAGATTGTCGAGTTGGAGAGAGATGAGAATAAGATTGTTGCTTTTTGTAGAATTGTGGGTCATAAGGACAGTGAGGGAAGGGTTGTTGGAATTAGAGTACCTTTTAAACCAAATAGCGAGGTTCTAAAGGCCTCTGATGACTTCATTAAGGAAATCCTGAATCTGAATGTGTCTAATGGGGCTTTTGTTGGGACTTTAGAGAATAAAAGGATTCCTATATATCTTAATTTAAATGAGCTCCTAAGCAAACATATTGCTATTCTGGCTAAGTCAGGATATGGAAAGTCATACACAGCAGGGGTTCTTATTGAGGAGATTTTGGAACATAATATTCCAATCGTGATTATTGATCCCCATGGAGAGTACGGAGCACTGAGGTTTCCCAATTCTAATAAAGACGAGATTGATAAGTTAAGCAAATTATCTTTAAATCCTAAGGGTTTTTCTAATGTTTTTGAGTATGTTATTAGTGAGGAACAGAGAGAGTTGGTTGCAAAGGATGGTATCCTCTTGAAACTTCCGGACTATTTTAGTTTAGATGAGATTAACTCGTTGTTTCCTAAGAAACTGTCAAACACACAAATGGCTTTGCTTTACGATGCGTTACATAGAGCCGAGAAACCGACCTTGAGTAATATAATTTATGCTCTTGATTTAGATGATAATCCGGTTAAATATAGCATGATCCCTGTTCTTGAGCATGTTAAGAATACAAAGTTGTTTTCTGAGACATCAACACCCTTCGATGAGTTCGTTAAACCGGGAAACTGTTCTGTTGTTAATTTAAAGGCAATAAATCCATTCCTTCAGGGGCTTGTAGTGTATAAATTGGTTAATATGATTTTTAATTTGAGAAAGAAGAATATTATTCCTCCTTTTTTTCTTTTGATAGAAGAAGCACACAATTTTATTCCTGAAAGAACCTTTGGAGAGAAGATATCTTCAAAGATACTTAGAATTGTTGCATCTGAGGGAAGAAAGTTTGGGTTATCTTTAGGGATTATTTCACAGAGACCTGCAAGAGTTGACAAGAGTGTGTTATCACAGTGCACTACTAATATTATTCTAAGAATTACTAACCCTAGTGATATCAAAGCTGTCGTTCATTCGTTCGAGGGAATTACTAACGATATTGAGAAGGAGATTTCAATTCTACCGGTTGGAACAGCAATAATAACAGGATTATTTGAGAGTCCTGTTTTTGTTAATGTTAGACCAAAGAAATCAAAACATGGTGGCAGTTCTATTGATTTAATCAACAATGAGTATCAAAAGTATAAAGATAAAAAGGATCTTGATGCTATGAATATCAACAAAACTTATCATGACAAGGTTAATACAACAGTTACAGTTGAGACAAGAGTGAGCAAAAGAGATAA
>CAZZHT010000022.1:0-10610 GCA_964653825.1 uncultured Methanosarcinales archaeon | reverse complement strand
TATCCCTAAAAATGAAGCAAAAGTAAGCGTCGTTCTAATCCCAGTTGTATTAGTTAATGTGAGTATAAGAAACAAAAAGGAAGATAATAATAGTCAGAGTAACTACTATAATAGTAGTAATAGCAATAATAATAGCAAGAGTAATAGCAATGGTAGTGGCAGTGGTAATGATAATATAGAGGGATTCCATGAAATTGATGAGGATTCTTTCGATGATAAACATAACCTTATTATCGATTTGATTAAGGGTGATGTGATTATCGATATTGATGAGAAGAAGATTGTAAAATGGGATAAAGTGAATGTTAGAAGTAATAAGGAGTTCAAGGCAATTGAATGCTTTTATGAGCCAAAGTATCAGATGATGTCAGAGGTAAACCCTGATAAGGTTCTTAAAGCAAAGATTAATGGCAATCAGATGATTACAAGGATTAATGATAAGTTTAAGGTTAATTCTTTTAGGAATTGCTATGTTGTGACTTATGTTGTGAAAAGGAAAAATAATTCGAGAGTCAATTAGTAGTAACTCTTTAAAAAGGAGATTGGAAGTCATTAAATTTTGGCCAATGTTTGTCTTTCTCTGATATTATTGGCTCCTTCACAGGCCAGGGTATGTTTAATTGTAAATCATTGTAGATAATGCCTCCTTCGCTGTCTCTGTTGTAGTACTTGCTTACCTTATATGAGGTAATTGCATCATCTGAAAGAACAGATATCCCTGTAGCAAATCCCTCAGGAATATAGAGCTGTTTGAAGTTCTTATCAGTAAGCTCAAGTGATATCCATTTTCCATAGGTTTCGGATTTTTTTCTTATATCAAGAGCAACTACGAGTACTGCACCCTTAACGACTCTTATGAGCTTTGATTGAGTAAATGGCGGTTTTTGAAAGTGTAAGCCCCTTATAACTCCTTTTTTTGAGTAAGATTGATTGTCTTGGATAAACACAGGGAGGTTAAGGCGCATAAAATCCTTCTGAGAATAGGTCTCTAAAAAATAACCTCGCTCATCTTCAAAGATTTTAGGTTGTATGAGTATCAGTCCCTTTAGTTTTAGATTTTTAAAGGTATAAATCATAATCTTATGTTATTGTTCCTGTTTTATAAAGATTGTTATAATTATGTTGCTATGATTATTGAAATATTTTTAAAATGGTTATGAATTTACTTTGAAATTAAGGATATTAATCAATAAAAAAGATAAATTGATAAAAAGATAAGTTAGGGGAAAGAGCAAGTTAGGAAAAACATGTGTTGTTGAGCGACCAATGAAACAACAAGGTAGTAAGGTAATAAAAATAAGATAATAAAAAATAAGAAATGAGGAAATAGAATAATTGGATAGTTATGTAATTAAATAATAGAATGATAGAATGATAAGGTAATGAGATTATAAGATAATAATACAGTAGATAGTAAAGGTAATTGTGATAAATAAAGAATCTGGAATTAATATAATCTGGAAATTAATAATAAAAAATAAGCGAACATACTAATACAGGCGTTAAAAAAGAAATGTAATAATGTCAGTATTATTCAATATTATTAAGTATTATAACGTAAGTATTTCAGTTATAATGTGTTTCTATAAATTCATTAACTGCTTCCTTCCAATGTCTAAGGGGGGCTGTTTTTGTGTTTATAAGAATTGAGTAAAGTGGCCGTTCTGCAATAACCTTAAACTTCTTTTGATATTCTGAGGTTGAGATAGGATTAAGATACTTTAACTTATTGGGATAAAAATGTTCTATGATGTATCTGGAAAGCTCATACCATGTAGTCCAGCCAGAGTTAGTTATGTGATATATGCCTTCTTTGTTTATGAGTTTTTTGGTCTTATCCGCAAGATCCTTTGTGTATGTTGGTGAACCATGCTGATCATTTACTATGTAAAGCGGTTTGTCTGCTTTTAATAGGTTTATAAGAGTTGAGATAAAGTTCTTTCCATGTTCTCCAAATAACCATGAGGTTCTTATTATGAGATAATGCTTGAGATGATTTATTATGTAATCCTCAGCCATGGATTTTGATAAGCCATATGTGTTTATTGGATTCTTATGACTATTTTCATCGTAACCTGAGGGATTTTCTCCAGAGAAAACATAATCAGTGCTGTACTGAATCAGCTTACAGTTGATTTTATTACAAAGGTCCACGAGATTCTTAACACCTGTGTAATTTGTGCGAAGGCATAACTCTTTATTTCTTTCCGATTCTTCAACATCAGTAAAAGCAGCTGCATTGATGATTATACTTGGTTTTAGGTGTTCAAGTTTCTTTATGTCTTCTTTTGAAGATATATCAAGCTGAGAATGAGTGTAGGTTTCTGTGAAATCTATTTTTCTTTTGAGTTGATAGGCGAGCATACCATTCGAACCTAATAAAACAATACTGCGTTGTAAATGTTCTGATTGTATCATTTTAGGTTGTTTGATTGTTTCCACTTTTTAAGTTCTCCCACCATTCTCTATTATTTTCATACCAGGTTATGGTTTCCTTTAAGCCCATATCAAAATCATGCTCTGGTTCGAATCCAAGCTCGGAGTTTATTTTTTTACTATCTAAGGAATACCGAAAGTCATGTCCAGGTCTATCAGGTACAAATTCAATTATAGATGTATGGGGTTTATTTTTACCCATTGTCTTTAGAATCTTTTCTATAAGATTTAGGTTATTTATTTCATAGTTTCCTGAAATACAGTAGGTACTGTGAATTTTCCCTCTTTCAAGTATTAAATGAATTGCCCTACAGTGATCCTGAACATGAATCCAATTTCTGATGTTTTTACCTGTACCATATATTGGAACTTTTTTGTTTTCTAATAGGTTTGTTACAGAGAGAGGTATGAGTTTTTCAGTGTGCTGGAATGGTCCATAATTGTTTGTAGAGTAACTAATTGTTGCTTTTATTCCATAGGTATTTATATAGGATTTGATAAGAAAATCGGCAGAGGCCTTTGAAGCAGAATAAGGTGAAGAAGGATTATATTTTGAGTTCTCATTAGGAGGAGGGTCATTTGGCTTTAAAGACCCAAAGACCTCATCAGTTGATATTTGATGAAACCTAATGTTATGCTCTTTTACAACATTTAAGATGGATAGAACACCGAGTACGTTTGTCCTTATAAAAGGGTTTGAATCTTTTATGGACCTATCAACGTGGCTCTCGGCAGCAAAGTTTACAATTGTATCAATAGCATATCTTTCTACAACGCTTTTAAGAAATGAATAATCAACAATATCTCCTTTTATGAAATGGTATCTTTTATTTTTGTCTATGTCTTTGAGGTTATCAGGATTTCCTGCGTAGGTCAGTTTATCATAGTTGAATATGTTGTAATTAGTGTTTTTTATTAGGTAATGAATGAAGTTACTTCCAATAAAGCCACAACCACCAGTAACTAATATGTTTTTCATAAGAGTGTGTATGCTCTCATTATATTTAAGGATTTACGTAAAAGTTATGTGAGAGATTGTGGTTCTTCTGTTTTTGAGTTATATTTTAATTATTGTAAAACTCTTTGATTTTTGAGATAACATAGTTTCTCTGATCATCGCTTAGATTCTCGTGAATTGGTAAGCTTAGTATGTGTTCAGCAGCATATTCAGAGTTTGAAAGGTCACCCTTTTTGTATCCTAAATAAGAAAATGCCTTTTGAAGATGAAGAGGCAGAGGATAGTAGATTGAAGTTTGAATCCTGTTTTTCTTTAAGAAATCTCTAAGTTCATCTCTGTTTTCAGCTAGAATGCTGTACTGATGGAATACATGTCTCATTCCTTCTTTGATTGAGGGCGTTTTAATATTTTTAATGTTCTTCAAGTGATTGTTGTAATTCAGGGCATTTTTTATTCTCTTTTCAGTCCAATTATCAAGATACTTTAATTTTACATTGAGAATTGCAGCTTGAATTTCATCAAGACGAGAGTTTAAACCAATATATTCATAATAGTACTTTTTTGATGATCCATGAACCCTGAGCATCCTTATCTTTTCTCCGAGGACTTTATCCTTTGCCAAGACCATTCCCCCATCACCATAAGCACCTAAATTCTTTGTTGGGAAAAAAGAAAAGCACGTAAAATCAGCGAAGTTACCTACTTTTTTCTTATTTATCTCTGAACCAATTGCTTGACAGGCATCATCTATTAGATAGAGGTTATGTTTCTTTGAGATTTCACTCAGTTTAATTAAATCAGAGGGATTCCCAAATAAATCGACTGTAATGATTGCTTTTGTTTTCGATGTTATTTTTTCTTCTATTTTAGAGACATCTATATTGTAATCATCTAAGGAAATATCCACAAAGACGGGCTTGGCTCCTAATCTTGAGATTGCACCGGCTGTTGCAAAGAATGTAAAGGGCGTTGTAATTACCTCATCATTGGGTTTTATGTTTATAGCCATCAATGATAGTAGAAGAGCGTCACTTCCAGAGGCAACTCCAATCACATCACCATTAAAGTTGAGATATTTTTTTATATTCTGTTCTAAAGAGTTTACATTATCTCCTAATATGAAGCGGCCGCTCTTTAGAACGCTCTCTAGTGCTTTTTCAATCTCATTTTTTAGATTGTCATATTGTTTCGGTAAATCTAATAGTTGAACTTCCATTTTTTAACCCTCATAAAAATCTTGATTTTTTAATAATTGTTCTTTTGGGACATCCTTGAAATATCTTGCAGGTATCCCTGCCCATATCTGTTTTTTGGGAATGTCCTTTGTGACTAATGCCCCTGCAGCTACAAGTGCATCTTCATCAATTGTCTTTCCAGGCAGAATCACTGCACCAACACCAATTCTTGCACCCTTTTTTATGTGAACACCTTCAAAGTGCTTAAACCTCTCTTTTGTTCTGCCTACAAAATTATCATTACTTGTTAATACACCTGGAGCTACAAAGACATAGTCATCTATGGTAGAATGGGCAGTTATGTACACATTGGTTTCAAGCTTACAGTGTTTACCTATGGTACAGTAGTTTTCAATAGCCACATTCCTTCCAACAATGGTTTTTTTTTCAATAGTAACATGCTCTCTTACTGTTGATAAATCGGCTATTAATACCTTTGAAGAGACCTTTGCCCCTCGATAAATGATTACATTTGCGCCAATCAAAACATCATCACCAATGACAAGAGGGCCCAAATCATCAGAGGTAGTTGTTGCACTCATTGGAGATTTTAATGGTTTTTTACCGAGAATAGTATTATCATCAATCCTTACATTAGAGCCAATAAGGGTTCCATCATGAATAACAACATTGTTACCAATGATACAGTTGTTTCCAATAGTTACATTTTCTCCAATATAAACATTGTTACCTATGATACTGTTGTGATAGTCATCCTTGCTTTTATTTTTAGTAGTATTCATGTAAATCACCTGAGTCCTGCGGAAGGGGTAGTTTTATTACTTTACCTGTCTTCGATGATTTTAGTATTGCTAATATTAACTCAACTGCCTTTTTACCTTCAATTTCAGATGTTAGAGGTTTGTGGTTGTTCTCAATAGAATCAATAATTTCTTTTATAACTGCACGATGACCTGTTCCATACACATCTCCTTCAAAGTCCTCTCTAAAGACCTTCATCACATCATCAGCATCTTCATCCAATTCATCAAATTTCCAGATCTTTATTTCATTATTTGCAATTCCACTCAAAACAGCAGTGCCCTTGGTACCAAATACACTGAGAGTTTCTTCAAGATTCTTATCATAGATGTTTACAGTTGATTCTATTACCCCTAAAGCACCACTCTTGAATCTGATGGATGCAACAGCTGCATCTTCAACCTCGTGTTTATGATTAAACCTATCCACAAAAGCAGCAACCTTATCAACATCACCCATCATCCACAAAAGTAAATCAATGTTGTGGATTGATTGATTCAATAAACAACCCCCGTCCATAGCAATGGTTCCATGCCAGTTGTCCTGATCATAGTAGGATTGTGGTCTCGACCACCTTACTGTGGCATTTGCAAGGTATTTTTTTCCAAATAATTCCCTTTTGTCAGCATCCTTTAGTTTTTGAACTGCCTTATTGTATCTATTTTGAAACACAACCATTAATTTTTGATGTGTTTCCTTTACCGCTTCAATGATTCTATTTGCATCCCTTATAGACAGAGCCATTGGTTTTTCAAGAACAACATGCTTTCCAGCCTTAAGTGCTTTTATTGCCATTTCTGCATGTAAACCAGATGGAGTGGCTATGTTTACTATGTCTATGTTCTTATCCTTAATCATTTCATCAAAATCAGAGTAGGTTTTTAGTGGCTTGTACTCAGTTTTAACCCTGTTGATTTTTTCTTTAACAATATCACATACAGCATAGAGTACTGCATTAGGATTGTTACTTATCGCATCTAAATGCCTTTTTGAGATTCTTCCCAAACCTACAATAGCAAAGTTGTATTTCTTCATTTTAGTGCCTCCCGATACCAACGTAGGATATTCCTTTTGCCTTTACGATGTCTTTATTTAGTATATTCCTACCATCAACAATGAGTTTTATGTGCTCCTTAGGGTTCATGTTTCTGAATTCAGTATGAGCTGTAACTATTACTAAAACATTAACATTATCCTGAAGCTCATCCAATGAGTTAAAGTCAGATCTCTCTAAGAAAAAGGGATCGTAGCTGTAATATTTTAAATTCTCTTTATCTAAAAGCTCTTTGAATAAATAATAAGGGCTTTCCCTGTCATCCTCTACATCCTGTTTGTATGCAATTCCCAAAACCCCTATGATAGGATTTCTCAGATTGAGTTCTTTTATTTTGTTTTTCATTAAGTTGAAGGCAAAAACAGACATTGAGTTGTTGGTTTCCCTCGCTGTTTTCAGTATCCTTGGATTAACTCCATTTTTTTGAGCGGCATCAATGAGATAATAAGGATCAACAGCAATACAGTGACCCCCAACACCAATTCCAGGATAATGAGGTAAAAATCCAAATGGTTTGGTTTTTGCTCCTTCAATTACCTCATGGATATCAATGTCCATTTTATCAAAAATCATAGCTATTTCATTTATGAAAGCAATATTAACATCTCGAAAGGAATTCTCCATTATCTTTGTTGCTTCTGCGGCTTTTATTGATGATAACTCTTTTACCTCTGCATCAAGTATCGATCTATAGAAATCCGCAGCTAATCTTGTACTTGCTAAATCAATCCCACCTACATTTCGGGGTATGTTTGAAACATTGTATCTCTTGTTTCCAGGATCAATTCGTTCTGGACAATGAGCTAAGTAATAGTGTTTTTTTGTTTTATCTAAGATTGGTTTTACTTTTCCTTCCATTGTTCCAGGAGAGATTGTTGATTCTACAATTACTAAATCGTTTTCGTTAAGATGCTTAGAAACTAATCTCGTAGCGCTTAATAAGGGCCCAAAATCGGGTTCCTTTTTTTCATTTACAGGTGTCGGAACACAAATAATCTTTATGTTTTCAGAGTCCAAATCATCTTCATTAGAAGTAAAGATAATGTCGCTTTTACCTTCATGATACCATTGTTGAATTGTGTTATTTTTTAAGAAAATTTTTCCCTTGTTTAAATCATTTATTCTTTCTTTGTTGATATCAAATCCAACTGTTTTTTTGCCTTTCTTTGCAGATAGGAGAGCCAAGGGCAGTCCTACATAACCTAATCCTACTATTGCAACCATTTGTTTCACCATTTAATGAAAGTTTTTATATTTTTTTGCTTTTAATAAGCATTAAATTCAGTAAATAGTGCTTTTAATATTTAAATATTTTGTTTTATTCAGTGAAATCTATTTTGATTCTAGAAGTTTTATGAGATTTAGTGTTTTCAAATAGTCATTATAGTTAAGTTTAGTTTTATTTTTAATAAAGTGAATAAATGCTTCATATTCATTAACAAAGGGCTCCTTTTTATTCAAAGTGAGGGTTTCTATTTTTCCAGCATTAACTCCTTTTATCTGTTCTTCATAAGAATAGGTTTTGTTCCTTTTTGTTCCGTGAAATATTGTGATTTCTTGAGAAATTAAATCTGTTTTTATGGTTTTATCTCTACACCCAACTTCGTATATTCTCCTTTTTTTTGAGGTTTTCCAGTCAATATGAAGGGTTATGATAGTATTGTTTGACCTAAGTAGAATTCGATAGATATCCGGTTTGGTTGATATCATGTAGTAATCTTCGATATCAAATAATTTTGAGATAAAATAAAGATCATGAATTCCTAAATGAAATAGAGCATCTTTCTCTCTGGTTTCAACAGGAGTTGGACCTTGTCTATAAATATCTATGTAGAGAACCTCTTCGTTTTTTAAGATTTCAGTGAGTTTTATGATTGCTGGATTGAAGCTTTCAGTTGTACCTACAAACAGTTTCTTGTATGTCATTATTGATCTGAAATCGTTGTCTGAAAGGGTTGCAGGGGTCTCAACAAGAATATAGAGGTTGTGATTTATTGCGTAATCAACTATCTCTTTATGGGTTGAAGAAGGTGAAGCAATGATGATTGCATCTAAAATTTCATTGTTTATCATTTCTTTATATGATTTGTAATAGTTTATGTTCAGTGGAAGATTTACCTTTTTTAGGTCACATACTGCTTTTAGTTCAAGCTCACTAAATTTAAGTATTGTTTTATAATGGAATTTCCCTGTCACACCAAAGCCAACAAGCGCAACCTTTATCTTATTTGTTTTCTCTTTAGGATTAAGTATTGAGTAAATCTCATTAAATTTGTTGTTTACCGCTAAGTTGATTAGTTTGTTTTCTGTTTTGAGATTTCTATCTGCAAATAGGGATATTGCTTTTAAGAGTCCTAATAAGTCAATGAGAGAGTAATTCCTTTTGTTTTTTTGAATGAATCCTTTTTCCATTAAGAATGTGATTACTTTGTTCACTTGACCTATGCTTATGTTTAGTTTAATGCTTATCTCTTGTTGGGTGAATTGTTTATTATTTATTATGTATTCGAGTATCTTTAATGTTTTTGGTGATGTTAGTTTCATATTTTAGTGAAAGTTGATTGGATTTATTAAGGTTGCTAATTTTCTGTTAGTGATTCGTATTATCCAAGAATAAGTTATAATATTCAAAGGGTATTATTTTTAGAATTACTCTGACCTTAGTTTTATAATAGGTAATCCCTAAGAGTAACAAAAAAAGAGAACAAACAACATCTAATAACAATAATTAGAAACGGAGAAGTTATGGATAAAAACAATCCATGAAAGATAACCTATTAAACCAGCAAATACTTAATAACATAAAATATCAATAGATTTATTAATCGTACTCATTAAGTATCAGAGTAACAAATCATATTAAAATGTTTTGGAAAGAAAAAAGAAGAGGATGATAATAAAAGAGATTTTTAAGTAAACTAATTAATTACGGTCTGTTTATTTCAAAATGCACAGTGTTTATATTTTGTTAGTTGTATTCTTAACTCACTTTAATTTTATCTTGTTAAATGTCAAAATTTCATCTTCATTAATGTCATCTAATGCTTTGCCGCCAACAACACGGTCGATGAATTTTGGGGGAATGCCGGTTCCTGGCCTTTTCCAAGTAATATCTGATTTACTAATTACTTCTCCTTTAGAAATCTTTCTTGTTGCTACAAGACTTCTTCTAGCATACATTCTGGCTCCTTCTTCACAAGGTATTACTTTTTTCTCTTGACCAAAATTAACTATCTTATATATAAACGAAATATTTTCTTTAAGAATCCTAAGATCTGCTGGGTCCATTGCATGATAATGATCATTTCCTGGTAAACTTTTATCCAAAGTAAAATGTTTTTCTATTATTCTAGCTCCAAGTAAATAAGCTGTAGTAAGAATCGTCATTTCTTTAGAAGGAAGAGTGTGATCAGAGTAACCAACTATGTTTTTTGGAAAATGTTCAGATAAAGATTTTATCATGTGTAAATTTGCATCATCATTTTTTGTTGGGTAACTTAACACGCAATGTAAAATGGCAACATCAACATTGGATACGTTTTTTATCCATTTTAATGCTTCTTGTATCTCTTCTATTGTAGAAGCACCTGTTGAAAGAATCATTGGTTTTCCTTTGCTTGCAATATATTCTAAGAAGGGCTTGTTTGTTATGTCTGCAGAAGCAACTTTAAATGCAGGAACTAATTTATCTAAATAATCAACGCTTTCTATATCAAAAGGGGTGGAAAGAAAGGTAATGTTTTTTTTTGTAGCATACTTTGCGAGAATTTTGTACTCAGATTCTCCAAATTTATCATATTTTTTGAAGAGTTCGTATTGGGACTGCGTCTTCTCTTTCTTTGTATCCCAGTAGGCTGGAGAATTTTTTGAGGCCAATTTTTCTGCCTTGTATGTTTGAAACTTAATTGCATCTGCACCAGCATTTGCTGCTTCTTCAATCATTAACTTTGCTGCTTCGATAGGGTCTATGTTCTCTTTTTTTGCAATATCATAATAATTAACGCCTGCTTCTGCTATAATGAATGGTTTTGATATTTCTGATATTTCTTTGTTACCAATTTTTATTGTTTTCATTCTAATTCAACCTCTTTTTTGCATATTCTATTTTTCATTTACACAATCCATAAAAATCTTTTCCCATTTTCTAACAATTATATCCCAATCG
>CAZZHT010000021.1:11980-13971 GCA_964653825.1 uncultured Methanosarcinales archaeon | reverse complement strand
TTAATTGATTATAGTTTTAATAGTTTAACAAATCCAGTAGAAAACAAAGATTTAATAAAAACTATTTATTTCCTAAAATTAGAAACGAAAATGAGGAAGAGAATTAGTTTAACTTTAGATGAGAATCTTATAAATCTTATTGATTTTTCTCTTGATGGAAAGGATTTTAAAAATAGATCTCAGTACGTTGAGTTCTTGATAAAGAAGGCCTTTGGAAAGCATACTCCAAAGACAGCTGTGATTCTTGCGGGGGGTAAAGGAACAAGGTTAAGACCTATAACTGAAGAAATCCCAAAACCACTGCTACCATTAAATGGGAGGCCTATTGTTTATTATATTATGAAGATTTTGAAAAAATATGAGTGTAATAATATAATACTTACGGTTGGTTATAAATCGGAGAAGATAAAACAGGAAATAGGAGATGGAATGAAATACGGAGTTAAGGTTGAGTACAGTGAGGAGAGGACAGAGTTGGGCACTGCCGGATGTTTGTATTTGCTCAAAGGTAGGCTTAAGGATACTTTTATAGTAACTAATTCGGATGAGTTGAAAGATATTGACATATATGATATGTATCAGCAACATAAAAAGAGTAAGAACATTGTAACAATAGCACTGACTTCAACAAAGGATGTTTCAAGCTATGGCAATGTAAAACTAAGGGGTAATAAGATAATTGATTTTGTAGAGAAACCAAAAAAGAATAATACCTCTCGTTTGATAAATAGTGGCTTTTATATCTTTGAACCAGAGGCCTTGAGTTATATTAAAGATGGTTATTCGATGCTTGAGACAGATGTGTTCCCAAAGCTTGCGAAGGAGGGAAAGCTTGGGGGTTATGTTTTTGATGGTCTCTGGATGAATATAGGAACCTTTTCAGCATATGATCAGACACTAAAGGAGATAAGGAAAGGTAATCCAGAGTTATTGAAGTTAATAAATGATTAAGAATAATGTGATTAAGAATGTTTGTTGTTGAATACTCTGATATTAAATTATTTTGATTTGTATATTTGATGCGGTGATGTGATTTATTATTCTTTATTATTGTTAGTTTATCCCTTATTATTTCTTGTTTGTTTTAATTTTCTTTTAATTTATTTCACTATAATTTATTTCACTGTTATTTGCAATACGTTTCGTTTGTTGAGCTATTTTTAAATTGAGCTATTTTGATTGTTCTGATTGTTTTCACTATCTCTTTTTTCAACGATTATATTTGAACTATTATTGTCAATAACATAAATCATGGGTTCTGTATTTGTAGGTTCTGAATTTGTGTTGTTTGAAGTGATGTTAATGTTAGTATTACTTGTGCTGCTATTGATATTTGAATTGTTTATTTTGTTTTTCTCTGAATTATTTTGTTTCTGTCCTGTATTTGTGTTTGAAATAATTGGTATTTCTCTGTAGACATCACCTATAAATTCAAAACTAGTGCTGTTGTAACCATTGCTTACTTTAACTCTTATGTGCTTTTCACCAAGTGTTGTGAAATTGAATAACATCCAACTCTTTTTTGTTTTTATGATAGGATTATAAAAATTTAATGACAATTCATATGTTAATGGATAATGGTTAATATCTTTTGCTACTAAACTTAGGTTGACAACTTTTCCCTCTTCAATTCTGAAAAATTTCTCTGAGTGATTAATAATTAAAGGAGCATAGTTGACTCTTTTGACTTTAATTGTGAAGGATGCTTTTGAACTGAGGTTGAGATTGTCAGAACTTACTGTTATATTAACTGGGAATGTTACTTCTGAGACATTCTTTGGCTTGTTATTGAGTAAGTATTTGTCTGACTTGTATATGAAGGTGTTGTTTATGAATTGGTATTTTATTGGTGTTTGGAATGTGATTTTTAGGTTTGAGTTACTGTCAATGTAGTGGGTGTTGTCATTGGTGATATCATTAATACCTTTGAGCTGGATTTTCTCTTTTGCGGTTTCTCCTTCATAGATTGTTAGGTTCTTTAATTTATTCAA
>CAZZHT010000021.1:8170-11880 GCA_964653825.1 uncultured Methanosarcinales archaeon | reverse complement strand
ACAGTGTTATTTACGTTGATGAGTAACCATTTCGTAACAGAAGCATTGGTTTTTAGCTCTTTCACCAAAAAGCCAATTTTTATACTTCTCTTTGGATGAGTATTAATCCATAAAAACCTTAAAAGTAGTTTTGAAAACCAGTTTCTTTTAACAAAATTGTATGGTATTTTCCAATTGAAAACGTTGTTTTTGAAGGTAGCTGATTTTGGCATGTTTATGACGGATATTTTATAGTTGCTGTAATTATTTATATTAACTGGTTCTATTATCTGGGAATTGTTGCTATTTAGATGACCATCAATGAGGTTTACTGTGAATTGAACAGTGTTGCCTTCTCTGGAGGAAATGATGTCAGGAATATCAATCTGTGGGAAAATGGTTCTCTTTTTTATGGTTATATCAACTTTCTTATTAATTACAGTGGTTTCATTGTAAAAACTGATGTTAATTAAATAGTGATTAGCATCTCCTATACTGGTTTGCCACTGACCTGTTTTATTAAAGGGGTAATAGTAAAAAACACTCATGTTTGTGTTTGGTGCTATTATTTGGTTGATGTCTATGAGTTGTCCTTCTGTTGCTATTACATTTAGAATTATATCTTTGTTTTTAGAGTTGTTAGTTTTAGATGTATAAACTGTAATGCTGCCCTTTTGGGAATTATGTGTGTTATTTTTTGAAATTTTTATTGTAGAGTTATTTGTCTCTTTTTGTTCTGTGTTTTTGTTATTTATCTTATTTGTATTCCATAAGAAACCATTGAGATTTATAATGTATTTAACAGGGGTGTTTTCCCCACTTAGTTTATTGTTGAAATTATTGTTAGGGTTGTTGTTTTGAAATCCAGAAAAATTATTAGGGCTACTTAGATTTAAGCTATTAAATATGGATGGATGATAAATATAAACTAAAACAATTACAAACGCAATGAGGAAGAGTATTGATAAAGCTAAATATAATGATGAATTGGTTTTGTTTGCTTTCTCTTTATTTGTTTTATTTGGTTTTACTGCATTTGCCTCTATGACTACTTTTGTTGCTCTGTTCTTAGTATTCTGGTTTCTTTTGCGACTTTTGTTGGTTTTTGTGTTCTTGTTTTTGGCTTTAGAATTTGTTAGTTTGGAATTCTTTTGTTTTGATTTTGTTTTAAGTTTTTGGTTTGGATTTGATTTGACATCTGCAGTTCTTTTAGTATTTTTGAATTTCTTTTTCGATTTTTTATTATCTTTTTCTTTATTCTTCGGATTATTTTTTACTTGCTCCTTCTGTTTCTTTTGCTTACCTATTTTGTTTTTTGTAGATTTCAGTGTGTTATTATTAGAGTTATTGTCCTTGGAGTTATTTTTACGATTTGGTTGAGTTTTAGCAGATTTTGATACCAACAAAAACTGAAAGATTATCAGTGTAGCTATGAGTACGATTGTCGAGGTGAAGTTAAATTTAATAAGGTATGATTGTATTTTTCTTATATCAAAGAGCATTTTTTTCATCTTTTCACACCATCCTTTAGGTCTTTTAAGGGGTCTTTTGATTGGATTTTTGGTTTAACTGTTACAAGGGTTCTAATATGAGGTGATATTAGTGAATGTAATGAAATGTAATGAGTAATAAGTGTAATGAATATATGAATCTCTATTTATGGGGTATGATAAGCATATGCATATGTGAATGGGGCTTTGAATATAAATGAGTTATGGCGAAATATCAATAAATCTACCAGTGAATATTAGAATAATCTAAACATATTTAAAACTTTTGCTATTTAAGAGTGATACTATTATTTGATTTTTTCTTTTGATTGATAAAAAAAGGGTCAATTATAAATAAATTATAAATAAACTATAAATAAAAGCTAAACAAACTAATCCTATGTCTGATGTTAGGTGAGATTTTTAAAGAGGAACTTTTTAAAAAGAACTATTTAAAAGAATGGGTTGGTATTAAATGAGTTTAGAAGTGAATAAAAAATCTGAGCGAGAATTGTATGAAGCAATACTGAGAACGCAGTTCAATATTAAGGTGAATGTTAAATCTCATGTTAATGGTACTAAAGAGGGTGAGAACCGTTCTGTCTTGGATTTATCAAGATACTATACTTATTTTAGGAGTGCAGTGGTTGTTGTGATTGGATGTGGGGGTCTTGGAAGTAATACGGCTCAACTTTTAGTAAGAAGTGGTGTTGGAAATGTAATACTTATTGATGATGATGTTGTTAATCTAAGCAATTTGCCCAGACAGATTATTTTTAATGAAAAGGATGTTGGAAAACCAAAGGTGGTGGCTCTCAAGAGACATCTCTTAAATGGTTTTTCATACTCTAATGTTATAGCAGTTAGAGAAAGAGTGAACAGAAGAAATATCAAGAGTATTATAAGTTCATCAATCTCGAAGATTCTGAGCAATAGAGAGAATGAGAACAATGAGAACAATGAAAGTAACAAGGGCAGTAGAAGCAATCATAATAGTAGAAGCAATAGAAACAACAGCGACAATCGAAACAATCGAAATGATAACGAAAATAAGAAGAATAAAGAGAATGATTACTTAAATTATAAGGAAAATGAGTATAATGCAAAGAGTCAAGTAAGGAATATTGTTATCTGTGATTGTGTTGATAATCTTGAATCAAGAGAAGCTATTGCGGAATTTTCAGAGAAGTCAGGGTTCCCATGGGTCTATGCTAGTGTAAAATCTGTGCTTGGACAGTCAATGGCTTTTATGAATTTGAGTAATTGGCCTAAGTTTAGGGACATCTATAGGAATAAAAAGGAGTCCCTTCATCTTAAAAATCAGTCAACTTTAAATACAGCAGTGATTCTGACTTCAGCTGTACAAGTTAATTATGTTTTTAAAATCCTGACAAGAACAATGGAAATACCTGAATTGACAGTGATTAATGGATGGTCAAATAGTATAGAGACAATGACAATAAGATAGATGATGAGTGATGATAAAGATGATAATCTTAATGTATGCGTTAAATATGAATGGGTATAAATAAGTTGAGCTCAGGATTATTGTTTCTTTTTGATTTAATTATTCAATTAAATATCTTTAATTAAATATGTTTTAAGTTGAACATAGGGTTAAAAAATGGAAAAGAAAATAAAGAGAGATAAGACAAAGATTGGTGATAATATCAACAATGAAAAGGTAAAATCATTTATTGTAAGTTTGTTTGATAAAATGTCTCTTGAGAACATGGAAATGATAGGAAAGGGAGCAGAGGCATATGTTTATACCAACAGGGATGTTGTATTAAAGGTTAGACCTAAGAAATATTATCGAATAGATGAGATTGATGTTAAGATAAGAAGAGAGAGAACCCGAAGAGAGGCAAAAATCCTATCTGTATTAAATAACAGTAATATTAGTGCACCTCTCCTTATAGATTATTCTGATAAAGAAATGTATATCGAAATGAGCTATATTGATGGTAAGAAGCTAAGAGATGTACTTACAGAGCGTAATATAAAAGCATATGCCCAAGCTGTTGCAACGCTTGTAGGCAAGTTACATAATTTGAATATTGTTCATCAAGATCTAACAACTTCGAATTTTATAGTTAGAAACGGAGAGTTATTTATTATTGATTTTGGTCTTAGTTTCTTCTCAAATAAGGCAGAGGATAGGGCCGTGGATATCCATTTGTTAAAGAGGGCAATTGAATCGAAGCACAGTGTCTTATTTAATGACTTTATAGAGTCGTT
>CAZZHT010000021.1:0-8070 GCA_964653825.1 uncultured Methanosarcinales archaeon | reverse complement strand
TGAAATAAATATGAAATCACGACTTTCTTAACAAATTAAAAAGCCTGTAAAAGATGTTCTTATTCTTTTTTGTGTATAAAAAATAAAAGTAAAAGATGCCGAAAACAATCATTATCAGACAGAGTATCTGCCCTGCTGTCATCCATCCAAAATAGAATCCTCCAATACCCATCTGTGGGTCTGGTTGCCTAAAAAACTCTAAGATAAACCTTCCTCCTCCGTAAATCATAATGAAAAGGCCAAATAGAAACCCTGGCTTTAGTTTCTTTGAAAAGTAAAAAGACCCCTTTTTATGGGGGTTTTTGCTTACTTTTGTTATAATTATCCAAAGTATGATGAAGGTTATTAACTCCTGTGTTGCCTGAAAGAGCTCTGAAGGGTATCTCGGTAGGGTGCCTTTATCAGGTGCACTTACATAGTATATTGCTAGGGGAAAAGAAGCTGAGGTTACTCGACCATATAACTCTCCGTTTAAGAAGTTACCAATCCTGCCGAAAAAGAGGGATAAAGCTAACGGGGGCATTGCAATGTCTAAGAGTTTTAGGATGGGCCATTTCTTGTGCTTGGCATACCAGATTCCTCCGATTAGACCTCCAATTAAACCTCCATGAAAAGACATCCCTCCCTGCCATGTGTAAAAGATACTGAGGGGATTTGCTAGGGTTCCAACAATATCATAGAAAAAGGCATAAAATAATCTTCCTCCAGCTATTGCAGAAAAGAAAACAACTAAGATGAAAATCTCGAAGTCCCTCTCACTTATCTTAATGTGCTTCTTTTTTATTAGGTACAAAATCATAAAATAAGATATAAAAAATCCAATAATGTACATTAAGCTGTAATATCTTATTTTAAACCAGGAGTAATTGATAAGGTATACTGGTGGAACATATTTGAACATACTTTACTCGCCTCATAAGATAGTAAAAGTGAAAAATAAAAGTAAAAATAAAAACCTGGCAATGAATATTCTCTGTGATGCATTAATTCAATTACTTATTAAATCGCTAAAAATTATCAAACTGATTTAGACCTAACCTAAGTAATAAAACTTAAATAATAAACTCTTTTGAGAGCAAACGCCTTTCTTTTGGGACTGTGCATTTTATAACTCCATCTATTAACCGACCGCAACCTATAAAGAATCCATTGAATTTTAATAGTAAATACCTGTGATTTATTGATGTTAAATCCTTTGAGTAGGAAACAAAGTAACTCTTATTATTAGTTGTATTGTAGAGCATTATTTGATTTTCACTTTTTAAAGATAGGTCATAACCTTTCATCCACTCGTTGAGTTGTTTTTCATCAATTTCAACAATGTTTTTCTTAGCGTATCTACCAAATAAAAATGATCCCTCAATGGATAATCTAAATCCATCATTTTTTAGTGTTCCAATATATAATCCATGATTTTCAATCCTAAGTTTTAGTAAGTCATTAGCTAGGTTATTGAAATTGCTCAGTAAGTAAATCTTGTTTTTTGAGTTTTTGAAGAAGAGGTAGCTCTTAAAATTCTTAATTGTAGAACTGTCGACCTCAAATTGATTATGAATTGTAGTAAGAATCCTTTCAATTTCTCTTTGATTTATTATTTCAAGCATATTAATTAAGAGATAAAAGCTACTTATATAAATTATTATGGTTTTGGATGTTTTCAATAGATTGTATTGACAACCATACTTAACTAAGGTTTAGATGAGTATCAGTTTTAAATATGATAATAAATATTTTCTGCTGTGAAAAAGGTTTGAAGTTTCTAAGAAATATCTCACGTTATAATAATCTCATGTTACCATAATTATTAAAGAGAATTCTAAAAAGCCGTATTATAATAAATACGCAGATGTGTTATTCATTGGTAGTTAGATTATTTTAAAAACTATTAGAAAATAATTATATAAGTATATGATTTATAAATTAGCTTTGAGTTTCAGAGTATTTAAAAATTAGAATAATTAGATGTTAAAGAGCAAGTGTAAATCAAATTAAGCAAAGAGTTATGCAAAAGATTTAATTAAGCAAAAAATGGCAAGAAAGACAAACAGTAAAAAAACCAACAATGAAAAAAATGGGAACTCTAATACCTATAGTAATGGTAAGGAAGTCGGAGTAAACATCAGCAGTAACAAATATAATACAATGAGTTATGTATTTTTGGCGACTTTGCTTTTGCTTGCCTTAATTGTAATTGTGCCTATGTTGAATATTCTTTTGGCAGCATCCCTGCTTGCCTTTATATTCTATCCTCTATATAAAATATTCTATAAGAAAACCCATAAGCCGAGATTGTCATCTCTGGTTACAGTATCACTTATTGTTATATTTACAATAGTACCTACAGTGTTGCTGTTGAATTCAATGATTGGCCAGATGAATAATCTTAATTCTTTTCTAACAAAGTTGCAGTCAACAATCAATGATAAAAGTTGTCTGGAAAATAGTACTATCAATAATACTCTAAAAAATATCAATAGTACACAGAAGCTCTCACCGAATTCAGTAGGAGTTATATCAAATAATGTTGCTATTAGTGACAGCAAAAACGGAACAATTTGGTGTGAATGGGTTAAGGAGATAAACAAATACACCGGAGGAAAGGGGCTTACCAGTAATAATCTTAATAATATGAGCAATAAGATATACTCCTATGTTTATCAAAAGCTAATAGAACTAGCAGTTGCGATTCCTAATGAAATTGTAATTTATTTGTTTGTCCTATTTATTACTTACTTTCTTTTAATTGATGGAGAGACAATTATTGAATGGTTTAAAGTGCATCTTCCGTTGAATCCGAAACTAAAACAGATTTCTTTTACTCAACTTCACGATGTTTCGAAATCAGTTGTTTTTGGTCAGTTAATAGTTTCTAGTGTTCAGGGACTTACAGGAGCAATTGGTCTTTATATTGGGGGTCTTATTTTTGGGATTAGTAATACGGGTTTTGTTCTTTGGGGTATTGCAATGGTGTTTGCATCTCTTATTCCTATTGTGGGAACTGCTTTGATATGGCTACCATTAGGATTGATACAAATTGTTGCTGGTTTGGCCCTAAATAGCTATTCTTACCTGTATTATGGAATATATGTTTTGATATACGGTGCGACTCTGGTTTCAAATATTGATTCGGTAGTGAGGCCAAAGGTGACCGGTAATCTCGCTAGTGTTCATCCATTGATTATTCTTATTGGCGTGATAGGTGGATTAAAAATAATGGGAGTGTTGGGTATTTTTATAGGCCCTATTTTGCTTGCATTGATTGTTAAGATACTCTCACAATTTTATTTTAATGATAATAAGAATAAGAGCAATAACAAAAAGAGTATTATCTAAAATTAACCGATTGGAGATTTGTTGGATTTTTTGAAAGATTTTGAGAATATGTCTTTGAAGATATTAAGGTAATTTGAATAATTGAGGTAAATGTTGAGCAAAGTGAAAGTGTTAAAAATAGGATTAAAAGGTAAAAATAAATGGTGAAAGTATGAATATGAAACTTAAAGTTAAAAAATTAGATATCTCATCAGGTGGTCCGATAATAGCATACCTTAATCTTGAGGACTGTGATAATTTGGGTTTACATAGAAACTCAAAGATTGAGCTAAGATATAAGCAAAAGAGAATTGTTGCTGATGTGGATACAACTATTTCTACTGTTCCGAGAAATCACATAGGTCTTAATAAGGAAGCATTGGATAGTTTGGCAATAAAGGAAAAGAATGTCCAAATTATGTTAATTACACTTGAAAAACCTAAGTCCATTGATTATATTAAGGAAAAGATGGATAACAAGCAGCTGACAAGGGAAAAGGTGTATCATATTGTTGAGGATATTGTTGAAAATAAACTTGGAGAAAGTGAGATTGCGTTTTTTATCTCAGCAACATATATGAGAGGGCTGTCTCTTAAGGAGAATATTTGGTTAACTCAAGCAATGGTTGATACAGGTGAAAAAATAAATTTAAAAAGACGGGTTATGGCTGATAAACACTGTATTGGTGGCGTGGCTGGTAATCGTACAACAATGTTGATAGTACCTATTTTAGCTGCAAATAGGGTTACAATTGCAAAGACCTCCTCGAGGAGTATTACTAGTCCAGCTGGTACTGCTGATACTTTTGAAGTGCTTGCTAATGTTAATCTTAGTAAGGATAAAATCATAAAGACGGTTAGGGAAACTAATGGTTGTATTGCATGGGGTGGATCACTCAATCTTGCTCCTGCAGATGATAAGATAATAAGGGTTGAACATAAAATTAGCATAGACCCCGAAAGTCAATTGTTGGCTAGCGTATTAGCGAAGAAAAAATCTGTCTCATCAAACTATGTGCTTATAGATATTCCTGTTGGTTATGGAGCAAAAATAGAGTCAAGAGAAGATGCCCTAAGATTGAAGGGTAAGTTTGAGAAAATTGGTAAAGCTTTAAAAATGAAAATTAAGGTCATTATAACTGATGGAAGTCAACCAATAGGTAACGGTATTGGACCTGCCTTAGAAGCGAGGGATGTGTTGTATATTTTGATGAGAGATAAAAGGGTTCCTAAGGACCTTGAAGAAAAGTCACTTATGATGGCAGGTATCCTCTTTGAAATGGTAGGTAAAGCAAAGAAGGGAGATGGAGTGAAGCTTGCGAGGTATACTCTGGATTCGGGAAAGGCCTATGATAAACTTAAGGAAATAGCTCAGCATCAGGGAGCGAGAATAACTAATCCTGAGAGAATAAAACTAACGAAACATAAAATTGATGTAATCTCAAAGAAATCTGGAACTGTTAAGGCAATAAGTAATAGGGTAATCTCAGATATTGCTAAAACTGCTGGAAATCCATTGGATAAGTTTGCGGGTATATACTTATACAAACATAATGGTTCAAAAGTTAAGAAAGGGGATGTTTTATATACTATTTATGCGGAAAAGAAATATAAACTGAATTACTCATATGAAAAGGCAAAACTAAACAATGGTTACATAATAAGATAAATAAATATGAGATGTTAATGTATAAGAGATTTAAGCATAAGGCATTCAAGCACGATGGAAAGGGTTTTAGAATTATGATTTTAAAGTAAATAGTTGTTAGATATTATTATATGTGATTAAATGATTATTGTGTATGTTGTGTGTAGTTGCTATCTGATTGTAGTTTAAAAGAAATATGGTCTAATAGGATAATATATGATTTATTTAAGATAAATTTTTGTGAGATGAATTAAAATGGATAAGGCAGACAAGGATAATAATGATTTCAATAAGTTTGAAGAACAAAAGTTTGTATTGGCAATAGTTAGACAAATAAACAAGGCGACAGGAGAAGTGAAACTAAGCATGAGAACGAAAGGGGATGGAATTACTCTACCTGAAGCAGCAGTAATACTCGAGGGATGGGTTAATAAAGTAAAGGAAAAGATACAGGAACCTTTCACTAAAGACCTTAAATTTGGTTACTAATTTAAATTTAAATAAAAAATCTATTTAAAAAAAGTAAATGTTATTTTGATTATTTTGATTATGACTTTATACTGATGCTTGTTTTTTAAGGAACATTAGGATATGAAATAAAAAATGTGAAGGAAATTAGAAAATTTGTTAAAAATTGTTTATTTGTTAAATTGTTGAGTTCATTTAATGCGTTATTTTAAGTGTTAAATTTTAATATAATTGGTTTTAATCTGAGTAAATCTATGAGTAAATCCTATAAAAAATTATATGAAATCTGGTAAAATGACTTCCCTAAAAGAATATGAAAAGATTGTGGACAGCTTGAGTAATGGCCCAAAATTCACATCTCAGATACTTGTAAAGAGTGATAAGGATTATGAGGAATTAGAAGTTGTGTTATCTGAATTAGAGAAAAAGCAGATTATTTATGGACTTCAGTTGAGTGCTAAGCAAAAACTGATGATATCACAGATTACTACGAATTTCTCTATGGCAGTTGATTCAACTCTCTACGCATTAACACCAGAAACCAGGAAGTTGGCTAATTTGCTGAATAGGGTTTCTCGTGCAATAGTAGATATCTACGAAAAGGATGTCCTATCGCAACATATCCCTTTGATTGTTGATTTGACTGGAAAACTCGAGACCTATTCTGTTTTGTTTAATTCGGATAAGGATAAAAATGAGTTCTCTGATCTTATGAGAACGATGCTATTAACGAATTCTTTGGATTTGTTTAAGAATTTTGACCTTGAATATGGTGTTCCAACTACAACTATTGAAAAGATAATTTATACAAAAATACTGTCAAAGATACCTATTAACTTTACAAAGTACCCTCCTGAATTAGACCATTTTGAGGCATACTATACTAATTTGGTTAAGGAGTTACTTCTGTTTTTCTTGAAATTTTATAAGATTATCACCCCAAATGCAATTTTCTCAATTATTGATCGAGAGATAAGTATTAAGGATGAGATTAAAAAAATCAGTGATGTTGAGTCAGATGTTAATAAAGAGGATATTAATCGTAGGATTCTTGAGTCCGTGAAGGAAAGAGAGAATAAAGGAAGTAATGGTAAGAATCTTAATGAGGTAAGTGTCCAAAATAATGGGAAAATTAAGGGTAATGTGAGTAATGAAATTGGAGTGAAATCAGGGTCATCGCAGAGTAAATCCGTGAGAAGTGTTTCTTATACAATAAACTCTGGAGAAACAATTAAAAAAAAGAGTGATTCTTCTGTTAGTAAAAAATCAATCAGTGGCAATCATAAGAGGACTTCTACTAAAAAAAAATCGAGAAAAACGCGTACAGTAAGCAAAAGTAGTGGAAAATCAAAAAAGAAGGTTAGAAAGCCAAGTAAAAAGTTAAATAGTAATGTTTCGAGTGCAAAGGAAGTTAAAAGGAATAAATCTAATGAGAGTATTCGAGCTCAGGAAGATAATGCGCAAGCTTTGGTTAAAGCACAGCAACCTGTAGTGAAGAAAAAGGTATCAAGAAAATCACAGAAGATTCAAGTGGTATCAAACGATAACCAGAATTCTAGTGTGAATCAGGGAGAAAAGATGAATGATGAAAATGAAGTAGTATCAGATAAAGATAAAATTAATCAAAATGAAGTTTCTCTACCTAATGCTTCTGAAGGAGGAGAAATTAGTCAACAAAATGAAAGTAACAATACTAAACAAAAGAAAGGCAATAGTATCAAGAGTAACAATAATGAAAATGATAATTTAGATACTCGGGATCTTTTGTTGGGTCTTGGTGATGGAGTTAATGATACTGGTGTTAAAGAGAGTTCTGAAAGCTCAAACAATTCGAGTGATGAAGAGTTTGATAAGAAACTAAAAAAATTCTTAAAACAGTATAAGTAAAATTGGCCTGTTAGAGTGATGAAGTAATGCTTTGAGGCAACGAGAATATAAAATTATTAAATCTTGAATTGTTTAAGTATAGAAGAGAAGAAACAGAAAGCAATAAGAAATTGAATAAAAAAGAATATTATAAAAAATGTTTTTTAATTACTTGTTTTCAGTAACCTTAATTCTGACCTTGCAGGGTAATTTATATCCACCTTTCTTTGCGGCTTCCATGGCTGAAGTAAGATTCTCTTTGTTGACTCTTATTAAAAATAATGGGTCACCTTTCTTTACTCTTACAGCTATGCCAATAATCTTCCCGAATGCATGTTTCATACCACTACTTAACCTATCTGCTCCTGCACCACTTGCTAAGGGGTTTTCTCTTAGAACCTGATGAGGATATTTAAGGAGTTTTAAGTGGTACATCTTGTTGCCGCATTTTCTCTCAATGTAACGATTGATGGTTTGTCTTGCTGATTCCAGTGCCTCTTGCCTAATCTGAATAGAATCATCTACTGTAACATATACATTATACTTGAAATCAGCTTTAACATTACCATTGTTAAAACGGGATATTTTTACGGATGGCCTCGCTTTAACAAATGACTTCGACCTGTATTTTGAAACCCTTGTGTAAGGTCTTTCTAATCTTCTGTATGCAACGAATTTTCTTAGTCTTGCCATAGTTATCAGTATTTGTGGATTTTAATCTACTTATTAAAGCTTTCTATTAGAACTTTTCTTTTCAAGAAACGTTCACAAAAGAA
>CAZZHT010000020.1:5422-14501 GCA_964653825.1 uncultured Methanosarcinales archaeon | reverse complement strand
TAGGATTGTGTGAGTCAAATCACCCTCATTATTCTTTTTATTTATTTTTTTCCTTTGGAAAGACATTAATGGCATCACCTTTTTGATGTGCGGGGATTATTCCTATTTTAATCCAATTGGGTTTTGTTTTCTCTTTTTCATCTTGAATATCATCTTTTTTCATTAAATTTTGCTCAATCATTTCCACATGATTTTTATTAATAAAATATTTTTTCTTTCCATTTATAATCCAAATAAAATCTCCAAATTTCATGAGTTTCCCAGAGATATTTTTTCCATTAGTAAGAGTTATTTTTGAAAAAGGATAATAAGCAGTTGATGTTCCATAAGCCGAAGCCATAAGAGATAAATTCACAAAGGTAAGTATTACGGTTAATGTAAGTGACAAAACATTCAAATGATATTTTATTACAATTGCTAAAGAATAAAAAAGTGCTGTTGATAAGATAAATAGACCTATGTTTATTGTGGTAGGATTTGACCCTTTTGATCTAGTAGTTTCTCTTTTATCATCCGTTACTTGATTTGTTCTCTTAAATTTATTTAATTCTTTGTTAAATGTCTCTTTAAGATTAGATCTATTTATTATATCTAACTGATATTTCATCAAATAAAAAACGAATATTATTAATTGAAAGATTATTATGCCTATTAGTGAAATATTAAATATCCAATTCTTTTGAAAGAAATAGATATTTAAAGCAATTGGAATCATCAAGAATAACAATGAAAAATATAATCCACTGATTATTAAATCTGTTTTTTCCAATTTCTCAACTTTTGTGTCTGCTATAATCTTGCCAAAATAAAGTAGTGTCCAAGTAATAACTATAATAACAGTAGACGATAATTCAAATAAATTATTTGTTAGATTTATCATAGTTTGATCCTCGTTTTTTCTTTTTCATCTTAATACTTCCCAATGACCTCCTTTGTCAGGACCAACTCTTTTGATTATTTCTTTATCCTTTAGTTTTTGAATGTGTTTCTGAATAGCAGAGGGATTTATTCCTATTTTTTCGCTTAGTTCTGCTCTTGAGATGTGGGGGTTTTCAATTATTAAAGATAATATTTCTTTTTCTCTTGTTGATAGAGTTTGTAGTTTTTCTGACCACTTTTCTGACCACTTTTCTGACCACTTCTCTTTTTTACTTAATGATTCAAAAATTTTCTGTGTGGTTTTTTGCTCTCTTTTGATTACAACTCTAAACCAATCATCGTCTTCAATATCAAATTTAACATTACTCCCTAAAATCTTTTTGACACGATTAACCCCTGAACCAATTTTCTCAACTAAACCTAATCGATGCACTAAATCAACTAAAAGTGGATTTCTAGAAACACTTTTTTTACCAAAGTATTTCTTATCAAATAACAGTCCTCCAGGATTTGATATTTCAACCCTATCATAAAATATTTCAATTAGAACTCTTCCTTCTGAAAAGTAGTTCCTATGTACCATTGCATTTAAAATTAACTCTCTTAAAACCTCTTCGGGAATTTCGGGTCTCTCTTTTCTCTCAAGTTTTTTAATAATGTACTCGACTCTCAGATTCCTTAAAGCAAATGTAATTGCGTTATTAAGATTAGAAACAAAATCTTCGTTTAATTCTCTTTTATCAAGTATTTTCACTCTTTCTGTTCCTTCGTAAAGAACACAGCCAATTATGGCATTCAAAAAAAACCTAGAAATTCTATGACAAAAAAATAGAACTCCAGCATTATTTATTTTCCCTTCTGTGATTAAATTAAGGTTTCTTAAAATATGTTCCTCAGGCAAGGAAGAGTCAATACCTGCCTTCTTTAAGAACTCTTTGAACCTTTCTTTATTGAAATCATTAGCAAAATCAAACAACAAATTAGCTTTCCTATCAAATCGAATCTGATTTTCTCTCTGAAAAAATTCTCTAATCTCATCTCTGTTAAGCTGTTGTGAAGTTGCTCCTTGCCTCAAGTAACAATGTCCATTGATGAAGTAAGGTTTATCTTTCCCTTCCGGGATATAAATTACTGCGAGATTATCAACTTGATCGGAATTAACAGAAAAATGAGGGTCCATATTTCTAGCAATATCCTGAATTTTGGATTTATCTTTGTTATTTAATATGAACCCTTTAATTTCCCCAGAATCATTGACACCCAATACAACTTTCCCACCAGAAGCATTGGCAAAGGCACAGATATCTTTACCGATGGAACTATTCAAACCCTCTTTGAATTCAAGAGTGTATCCCTCGCCTGTTTTTATTAATTCCAATAATTCCTTCTTATTCATCTTACTTTAAACCTTATTTTATCCAAATTCTTCTTTATTTCTTCATCAAGCTTTTTTTCTTCTTCGAATTGCTTCGCAAGCTCTGATGTTAATCTGTTCATCTTGCCTTCTGCACTTGCAAACTGCCCAATAAAGTATTCGTAAACTCTCCCTAGAATATCTCTCTTTTTGCTTTCATCATCTCCTAAACCATCCCTCTCTTTTCATCGTTCTCTTATTGGATCCTTTTTTAAAATGTTATATAAATTTTCAAATGAATCTGAAATGTATTTTAAGAATATTAATCCTAATACAACATGTTTATACTCTGCTGCATCCATGTTGTTTCTTAATTTATCTGCCACTTGCCATAATTTTGGTTCTAAATCTTGGTTTTTCATTTACATTGCCTCCTACTCACTTTTTTTGTAGCCTAACTCTTTTATAGCCTCATTGAAAATTGCTGTTGGACTATAATTGTTTTTCTTTAACCAGTGACTAATATCTTCAGTGATTCTGATTGTAATGTGCCTTGTTCTTTCTCTCCTACTTGTTCTTCTGCATTTTTTAGGGTCCATTTTGTATATACCTCTATAATTCTTTTGTATGTATTAGAAAATGTCTTTCATATTTAAAGTTATCGTTTCTTTAATTCAATTTATTAAAGAAATATTTTTAAGGTTTAGGTTTTTTAAAAAAGGAGGTTCTTGCTATTAAAACTGTGTATCATCTTAGAAACAGTAGTTTTCTGTTATCAAAAAAACGAAAGATATATAAATAAGCAATACTTACCACTTATTGGTGATAAAATGAGTTCTACTCAATATTGGTATGATCCTGATTATTTCTTTGGTAAGTTAAGGCATCAAGGTCTGATTGATGAGAACGGTATGTTTAATGATGGGAATAAAGAGTGGCCGGTTATCTATTATATGACAAAGGTTGATGATGGTGTTTTTTTGACACCTTCAAAACAAAAGTCGATATTAGTTGATTTTGAAAATGATAAGGAAATTCAGAATTTATACGATATAACAAAAAATCTTTATAGAGATTATTTAGATGAATATCACACTAAATTTGGGGATAGTAAATATAAGAAATATGAAAGTCATCTTAATGAATTTGCTATTTTGAGAGCAGTATATAAAACTGTTCGTGATACCTTCTTTTCAGATGATAGGAGCACTTCGGAAATTAAAAATCTTATTAATAAAATTGAAAATGATGATTATAAGGATAAGAAAGTGGTTCCGCTCGGTGTTTATATTAAAAAGAGAGTTGGAGACTGTAGAATTAATTCGTTGAGTGCTGCTGATTTGCTGGAGAAGTTTATAAAAGAAGGATATTTAAATGGGAATATTAGTGTGGATTTTGCTCAATCATATAAGAATAATGATAATTATGACTATATTGATGGTCATGCTTGGGTTAGGTATACCTCTGAGGTAGCTCCCGAGAAAAAAAAGATATTCATAGTTGATCCGGCAATGGGTTTTTCGGGTCCTATTGATAAAACTCCTGATAACTGGGATTGGAATTATTACAGGCCTGATGAGATTACTAATATTCCAGGAGCTGAAGAATTGTCTTTTTTGTTTTCAATGTCTTCTCGAACGGGTTATAAGGGTTTGGAAGTGGCTTCTAAATCTAACTCAAATGCTGCAACTGGCTGAGCTAAGTTGTAATTGTCTAAAACCTGTGGATGTATCTCACCAATAAAACCTATTGATTTTTTATTGATATAAATCTCTGCTGATCTCCCCTCAATAAAGAAGTTGTAGTTTTTTTCTTTTAGTTCAATTGTGAGACCTATTTCTCTTGCGAGGGTTTGTAGAACTTGGTTTATCTGCGTAAAGTTAGCATTGTCACTGCTGATTAGAACTGCTAACTTTAACCTGTTCTCTGCAAGTGTGTCTTTTTCTTCATTTGGTATAACACAGTAACCTGTTTCAAATATCTTGTGTGGATAGGGAGTGTCTTTGTTCGCTTTTAGTGCCTTTAATTCTTCTGGTATTAACCATTTTCTTACCATATTGTATGCTTTTTCTGCTGATTCCTGTAGTTCAATGTGCTCTTCTGTTTTTAGATTCATCATTTCAAATTGCTCTTTTACTGAGGTAAGGGCAAAGGTGTATGTTTCAATGAAACCTAAGCCAACGAGTAAATTGGCGATGCTTTCTTTTAAATCTGAGATTGCAAGGGTTCCCCCTATTGTCGATACCTTTGGCATTGTGTATTTGAAGTTACTAAATCTATAGGCACGCGCAACATCATCAGCAATGTCTACTGAATGCCAGATGTCTGTTCTTATCTTTGGGAATTTAACTTTTAGTTTGTTATTTTTAAGAATCTCAACAGAATACATCATTCTTTCTAATAGTTCTTTTACCTCTTTTTCTTTGAGGTTTAGACCTAGTATGTTATTGATGTAGTCAACTGTGATTTCTCTTTCGATTGGGTCAAGTTGTGGAGTTACTATTGTGTTTTCTTTTACTTCTAAGGTGTTGTAAAAGCTCTTTTTTAGGTATTCTTTCTTAGGGTATATGATTTTTATTGAGTAAATGTCTCCCTTCATATCACTAAAAAGGGTTACTAAGTCATTTAGTTGTTCTTCTAGTATGAATAGGTCAAAACCACTTACCTCTATGAATATGTCTTTTGTGGCTGTTGTCACTCTACCTGCTGTTTCTGAGTTTATTATTGGGGGCATCGAGAGAATGTTGTTGTTCGAGTCAATGAAATAGGCATATTTCTCTTTGCCTTTCAGTAAGTGTTTGTATTTTATTCCGGTGAGATGCTTTTTGAGGATTTCGTTGGCGTCCATTTCTTTTGTTTCGCCAAGTGGTATGAATCTTATGTTCTTTGGATAGTCCGCTTTAAAGTATATTGGAAATTTGATGTTCTCTAAGGGATAGATACCTATTGCAAAGTTCTTTCTACCTCTACCGTAGGTTTGGTGCATCTTTTCCTGTACTTGAATGATTTCTTTCAAAAAGTCCTCGTCTATTTTGAGGTTCTTTATAATAGCTGAGAGTGTGAAGTTCCTTATGCCATCAACAGACGAGTCAACATATATCTCATAGTTGCTTTTGTTTACTTTGAATTTAGGTAATCCTTTGTTTATTCCTGTATATGCTTTGAGGGCTCTCACTAACCCCTGAGGTGATAGCAAGTCCTGTCTCTCTGCTGTTAACTCTATTGAGACGGTGTCTGTTTTCTTATCATAGGAAGCTAATTCTAATCCGAAGTCGAATAGGAGTTTCTCAAATTCTTCAATGGTTAGGTTTTTGCCCATTAATTCATTTATCCTTGATAATTTTGTTTCGAAGGTTGTCATTTTTTATCTTAGAGGTTGGTTTATTTTTATAATCTCTTTGTGGTATCTTATCCAATCAAAACTACATTTTGGTCCTACTATTTCTCTTATATTGTGTTTGTTTAAGAGAATTGAGGCAATTCTTGTAGCTCCCATTCCCCATGCAATGACTCTCTTTTTAATGCCAAAGGGATAGAGTGCTTCTGGTCTGAATATGCCTGAGTTGATAAGAGCATACCATTTTTTTCTCTTTTCATCATAATAATGAGCTTCCATACTTGGTTCTGTGTATGGGTTGTAGGTCGGTTTGAACCTTATCTTTGTTATTCCTAGTTTTGAATAGAATTCTTTTATAAATCCCATTAAATCTGCAAGGGTTAAGTTATCAGCCATGATAAAGCCTTCTGCTTGTACAAATTCTGCGAGGTGAGTCGCATCGAGGGTTTCATTTCTGAAGTTGTTTGCAATGTAAAAGTATTTGCAGTCCTTATTTGGATTAATCTCTGATAACTTTCTGAATGTGGTTGCTGTGCTATGAGTTCTGAGTATCAATTGCTTTGCAATCTCTTCACTCCAGGGTTGTCTGTGACCTATGGAACTCGTTGTGGCACCATTCTCATGAACATCCTTTACCTTTTTTACTAATTCCTTGTCAGGTAATTTGCCCTTTTTTGGTATGAAAAAGGTGTCTTGTGCGTATCTGGCGGGGTGATTTTGTGGAATCCACATCGAATCCATGCACCAGAATTGTGTTTCAACCCAAGGTCCTTTCATTTCTTGAAAGCCCATTTCTAAGAAAATCTTCTTGAGAAGATTCATTATCTCATTGAATGGATGTCTACGACCACTCATTATTAATGGTACCTTTGAAGAAACATCGTAGTGTCTGAATTTTTTGTTTTTCCATTCTCCTGTTTTTAGCATTTCTGGAGTGAGTTGTTCCTCAAGATTAAGGTACAATTCTCTGTGATTTTTTATTTCTTCTATTACTTTTTTCCCTATGTCAGTGATTGCATAGGATTGATCATTGATATTATCTATGTAAATTATCTTTTTTCTTCTCAATAAAAGTTGTATTGTCTCTAAATCTAATTTGTTTAATTTTGATTCTTCCAGCGGGAAGGTTTTGTTTAGAATTTTTTGTTCAGGAAAATCATTTTCTGAGAGTTTTTTACCGGTTTCTGTGATTTTAAAAATCATTTGGTTATTGTCTTTTTTTAGTTCGATGGCTTTCTTTTTCTTTAGTATTCCTATAGATGCTCTGACTTCCTCTTCTGTTAGATTGTTATCTCTGCAGATTTCATCAATGGTTGCTGTTGTTTTCTTTTTTAGATAATCAATGATTCTCTTTTCAGGTAAACCAAGTTTTTGGTAGAGTTTTCCATTTTCATCTAAGAATATGAAATTTTTAAATTGATTTTTTAGGTGGAGTATTTTTTTGTTTGATAACCACATTAGTGCTCTTTTTACCTTTATTTCAGGGAGGATATTTTGCTCCAGTAGGTTTTTAACTTTCTCCTCTTGCTTGTTTTCATCTAAGCGAGATAAAACAGTCATCTCATCCCGACTCATTGTTGTGATTATCTTTTTTATGCTTTGGTTTGATTCCATTTTTTCTTTTTTATTCTAATTCTTATTATTTTTTATGTTATGAATTTTAAATTTGATTGTGAATATTTAAATCTTTTTTTGTTTTTGATTCTTTGAACTTTTATGTTACTTCTTTAAGAATAATGGATTATTTTTATAGTTTTCTCTATTTTGATTTTTTTGCGTTGATAATATAATGGGAACATAAATGAGACAGGTTAAATAGGAGTTTTAAGAGTTTAGCAAGGGTTATCTGGTTTAAGAAAGAACTAATAGGTGATTAGTTAATAGTTAATTAAAAGCTAATGGGTATTTGTTAATTGGTGTAATTGAAAACGTTAAAAATGGTGGGCCCGCGGAGATTCGAACTCCGGACCACTCGATTATCAGTCGAGCACTCCACCAGGCTAAGCTACGGGCCCATTATTGCTGAGCAATACTCAAAAAACAATGAAAGTGTTCGCTTTTGATAAAAAAAGCAAACTTTAGCTCTGAATAAGCTATTACAAATAGCTCTTATAATTAGAAAAACCATTTATTTTTAAAACTTTCTAAAATTGGGTTGAGAATCAACGCTAAAAATTTCCTTTTAGAAATACTTTTTGGTTATAATCATAGTTTCTTGTAAATCATTTAGAGTCCTACAAACGAAATAAGAGCTTTTAAGATATGAACCTTTAGGAGTTTTATATAGGTGCTTACCTTAGAGTTTGTTATGATTTCTTGCTTACAGTTGTTTAAACAGGTATATGTCTTAATAACCTTTTTTTCATAATTGAGGACTTTTTCATGATTGAAAAATATTTTTCATAATTTAAGAATTAACTGCGATATAACTAATAAATAGAAGGTATCACTAAGAAATTAGCTATGATTAATTTTATTATAAAGGTATCAAAAGCTTTTAATAGTAGCAATAGTATTTAATGTTTGTATGAGTAAGAATTTTAATGAAATTAAGGATAAGGGCTCTTCGGGATTTAGTAATGATTTTTCATGGTCTCTTTCAAGAGATGGTGTTTTTAAGGAGTGCAAAAGAAAATATTTCTATGATTATTATGGTTATTGGGAGGGCTGGAAATCAGATGCTCCTGAATTGACAAGAAAGATTTATGTTTTAAAGAACCTATCAAATAGATTTGTTTGGATTGGTTCATTAGTCCATCGAATAGTTCGAGATCTTATCTTTCAAAAGAGAGCAAGAGTTCCAGTTAATCTTAGCAATGTTCTTAGAAAACTAAATAAAAAGTTGAGTGAGGAGTTTCAGTTTTCCAAGGATAAGAAGTATTGGATTTATTCTAAGAAGGGTGGTTTGATTGAACATGAGTATCAATGGAATGTTGATAGTGATGATTGGGAAGATTTGTTTGAATTAGCAAAAAAGTGTATCGTTAATTTCTATAACTCTGAGGTTTTTAATACTATTTCCAAGATAAATCCGAAACAGATGTTATTTATTGAGGATTTGCTTAATTTTAATCTCGATGATATCAATGTTCTGTTAAGTGTTGATTTTTCATATCGTTTAAATGAATCAGAAAACTTGATGAAGAAGAAGGTCTCAAAGATTGTTGTTTATGATTGGAAAACGGGATTGATGAGAGAGGATAATGGCTTTGATTTTCAATTGGCTCTATATTCTTTTTATTTGATGAAAAAATTCAATCTTTCCTTTGAGGATATTATTGCTTTGAAGTATAATCTCCGTTATAATGTTATTGAGAAATATAGTGTAGATAAGGAGAAGATGGATTTCGTTAGGAATTATGTTAAAAGAAGTGCTAATGCTATGCTTTCTTTACTTAGGGATAAAAAGAACAACGAAGCGGTGATTGATGATTTTCCTAAGACCTCTGATGAGGATGTATGCTCTAAATGTAAGTATAGGAAAATCTGTTATCCTGATGATTATTAAA
>CAZZHT010000020.1:2284-5322 GCA_964653825.1 uncultured Methanosarcinales archaeon | reverse complement strand
GTATCTGTAAGAGGATTGTATCAAAAAATATTGCTCTAATCTTGTTGTTTCTTTTTGATAGATTCCCTTTGTTTTATTAACTTTGACTTGACTTCCTTTAAACAGTCAAAGCTTTCTTTGTTCTCTATCTCAAGATGAATCAGGCAGGCCAGTTTTATCTCTTCGAGTTTCTTTACGATTTGGTTGATTAAATTAAAAAAGTCCGCTTGGGTGAATTTGATGTGTTTTAGCTCATTTCTATCTCTATTGTTACTTTTGCGGGTTATTTCTGTTTCCTTTGTGCTTTTACTTTCTCTGTTTTGGATTTTTTTGTCTTGTTTTGTGCTCTTCGCTTTTTTTTCATTACTTAGTTTTTCTAGTTCATCGAGTACTATTTTCCTGAAAATATTCTCAGTTTCGCTGCTTATTCTGAAATTACTTCTTTTTTTATGGAGATACTGACTTATTGTTGATGGGGTGATGTTCATTAACCTTGCAATTTCTTTTTGAGAATATCCTTCTTTTATTAGTTCTAATGTTAATTCTTTTCTAATCATTGGATAAATATAGTACAAAATGAATTCGGCATGGTTTTTCTTAGGTAACATGTTTATTATCACTTTTTTGTTTTTATCTTTGATTTTTTAAATTTTTCTAAAAAGCAATTTTGGGATATTTTTAGGATATTTAAAAATAGTATCTAAAATATAAGCAGAGTATCTAAATATAAAAGGGGTATCTGAAATATAATGAAAAGTTTTATTTGTTTTTATTGTTTGATTCATTTTATTCGTTTTATTCTTGTTTTTTAAGGTAAAGATAATATCTAGGTAATGAAAAAGAGAAAAATATAAAAAGAACAAATGAAATTAATGGGCTTATGGTTTCGGCAGATCTCTTGTTCAAGTATGGTTTTCTCAATTCCAAGGGAAAAAGTGTCTTAGCAGAACTTAAAGAAAATGGTACGAAAATTGACGACTATATCAAACAGAATAGAGATAAGCTGAGTGATTTGGTTGATGAGGAAAAAGCAGAAATTCTTAGGGGGACGACGGTTAAAACAGGATTTCCGACACCAGCATATAGACATCATCTTGTGTTTCAGTCGTATAATTTATCTATTGAGGAAGCATACTTTTGGATTTTAAGGTCTATTGAGGAGTCGTTTGGTTTTCCAAATATAGACAAAATAGTTGATATGTTTGCTGCAAGTGAGAGTTCATCTTTCTTTGGTGTGAGTAGCCAGAGAATTGGATTACAACAGGATAAGGCCTCTCAATTCTTAGCGACAATAGGGCGAATGATTAAAGATCTTTTTAAGTTAGTGAGGGAACTAAGGGTTTTAGATGAAAGGTTGACCTTGTATGAAGAAAGTTTCAAAGGAAATAAGTCATCTGATGTGGTTCTCAAAGGAATTTGGATTGATTTTGTTGAAGGTGGATCAAAAAACCCTGCTTCTGTTTATGGTATGGCTCGGGAGGTAGGATTTGTTACTCTTCCTGATTTATTCTTTGATACCTTTGCAAAGGATTCTGATGATGTTGACAACAAGATAAAACAGCTTGAGGGAAAATTCAATAAAGCAGTTATCAGAGTACTTGAGAGAAAGTTGAAATCATATTATACCTGGAAAAAAATGACTTACAATGAGTTAAAGACAAGAAGAACTTTCTCAGTAAAGTATCTTTATCAGCATTATAAAACAATTCAAATGTATATCTCTTGGGTTAAGCCCTATCTGAGAAATATAGAGCGATTGACTATGGATAATACAAAGTTTTCAACACCACATCTTGTGAGTGCCTTTGAGAATTCAATGATTGAGGTTGAATTCTTAGCCCAAAAACCATTGGGAAAGAATCCATATGTTCCATGTGTTCTTGCGACTTTTAATTATAGAACTCAGCCCTCATTGTCATATCAGCAAGAGGGTTATCAAAGGGGTCCCATCCATGTTGGGAGGGTTGAAATAACACTTAGGGCTTATGTTTGGAACAAATCACAGATTGAAAATTACAAGAAAATGAGGCAGGCGGAGGATCTTCAGATACTTAGTTCGATTGATAGTTCTTTGAAGGCAGCTCTTGAGGCCTTGGGTGATGATATCGAAAAGTATATTGAGGAGGCTGAGAAGGGTATTAACCCTTCAATTGAAAAGAAAAAGGAGGAAACGAGACCAACTAAACCAAAAACAGAACCAATGTATGATCCATTCCTTCAGGTTTTCTTGGGATTTAAGGAAATCTTTGGTGCGTTTGTTCCAAATAAAAAACCAGGGTCTCATCCGTTTAGTTTATTCTCAAATAAGAAAAGCTATATGGAATTAAAAAAAGATGCAGATGCTAAAAAGAGTGCTAAGGGATTGGCTAAAGCTGTTGTTTCTGTAACTTATGAGACCTATAAGAAGGCCCATGGTATGTTGGCTTGGTAAGTGTAAGGGCTTTTTGAATGTTATTTTTGTTGTTTTTAGAAATAACTTTAGAATTTTATTATCATCTTGGAATTTTATTTGTTTTGGCTGATTCTATAAACTGAAAAATTATCATCTTTTGTACCATAGGTTTCAATTATTAAATCAATGTATGTCTTATTATTATATTTTGATTGTTGGTTTGAATTTGGTGAGAGAGCTTCAATGCTCTTTATCTGAGATTCTAAGTGAAGCGTTTTTTCTCTACCATTTAAATCAATGATAACAGAGTTAAGTTCTCTTCCCACTCTTATTCTGTAATCTTCATTGCCTAGCTTAATTTCAAGGGGTTTATTTATTGGTAAATTATTCATATAAGAACTGTATGGTGCAGTAAGTTCTTGCGAGTTTATTTTATTTTCATATTTAACATTAATGTAGTTATCATCATTTTTGTTCGGTTTATATGATTGATAATCCACTAATAATCCTGCTCCTATTCCAATAACTGAACCAAATAAAACTACTTTAAACAAGAGACTGTGGCTTACTTCGTTAATAACATCGTTCAATGACTTTTTATTATATCCTTTGTTATCTTTTATCATATTTATCATCACAAAATAACTTATTTATTTCATATAAAAAT
>CAZZHT010000020.1:0-2184 GCA_964653825.1 uncultured Methanosarcinales archaeon | reverse complement strand
TTATTTCATATAAAAATCCTCAATATTGGTTATGGAATTTGGGTTAATATTGACGATTCTTACAGCTCTTATATATAAATTGGAATAATTTGTGTTGCTCATATTTCCGTTTGAATCTTTGCTCGCATTCGTGAAACTAGTAAGTGCATTGTCGGGAGAGTGGTTGTATTTCGATTCATTAACTAAAAAATCAAGGAAGGCAATTTTTTTACCTCCTGAATTGTAATCGTTACTTTTGGTTTGATACATTAAGAGAATCCTATTAGGAAGAGCTTGTGTGAATGTATCTAATTTTCTGTCATCAATTCTGGTCTCTCCTAAACCAATGATGCTCTTATATGGCATTGTTAAGATATCTGTTATTACTAAAGCATTTTGGTCTTTGTTGTTCTTCTTTTGGTCGTAATTTAATAAAAGAAGATGGTCTTCATTCCTGTGGTTTTCAAAGTTATAAGCTTGAACTGCGAGCATTATACTCTCGAGTCCATTATCTTTAGTGTTGAATGGTTGAGCATCTATAATTCTCTCTGCCTTTATTATCTCCTTACTATGATAGTATGGAATAAATAAAAACCAATCCCATCCCATTCTTAAGATGTTAAGGTCGGTTTTGGCTTTTAGGATTCCCTGTTGTCCTGGAACTGAATAAACTAGTAGCTGGGAACATGATTCTTTATCATTCCATTTGAAATCAATTTCTTCATTTTGATTTTCTGGTAAAATGTTAGCAATAACTATATTGTTGTTGGGATTAGTTGGATTAATTGCTTCGATGAACTTGCTACTGTATGAATTGTCTCTTTTGTAGATGAATAAGTCAATGTCCTGTCCTTTTTGTAGATTGTAATCCAACGAAAATGAGGGTCTTACACTGATTTTAAAGTCGTTATTACTTAATATGTCTCTGAGGGTTTTTTTGTTTGGTTCCTGTTCGTCTGTGTTTTTTGAGTCATTTTGGGTTTTTTGCTTCTGTGGTAATATCTGTGTGGTGTTGTTTTTTAGAAATCCAATAGAATTAACTGAACCAATTGCATCTATAATTGCCTGCTTGAAAGTAGTATTATCAATAACATAAATTGATTCGATGAAAAAGTCGTTTTTATATACGTTAATCTTGGAAAAATATGAGTTTAAGAAGGAGTAAACTTGATTTAATTGTTTATTTTTGAATATTGGTTGTATTTCAAAGTGTAATCTGTAATTGTCGTCAATCTGATTTAGGGTATTGTTTTTTGATTCAATAATCTCTTTGTATTCCTCTTCATTGAGATTAAGAATAACAGAAATGTTCTCCTTAAGGTTTTCAATCCCTGGTTTAATATTAAAATCTGTTAATTTGATTCCTTTAATTGGTTTGTCACCTAAATACATGTTTATTATTACTGAATCAATTGATTCTAGCCCCTGCGAATCAATGACCTTGTTGTCTTCATTTGTATCTTTTATTTCTAGGGTAAATGTGAGTACGTAATTCTTTGTAAGTATAGTTCTGCCTGATGAAAGAGTGTTCTCCTTTGATTTCTCTGATCCCCCTTGATAACTGTTGCTGACTTTGATACCACTTTGAATACCAATGTCGTTTAGAGATACATTGATATTATAGTTACTACTATTGGATATTGTGTTGTTTTGAGATTTTGTCTGAGATTTTGATAAGGATTGTGATGAGCTATCTGAAACTTCTGTGTCTCTCTGTAATGAGTAGTTGTTATCAACTCCAAAGCAGATATTAGGTATTATTCCTAATCTGCTGAATTTCTCGAATAAAGCTGAGTCTAAGTTAGTATCAGAAGTTAATAGTTTAGAATACTGTGTGTAGTTCCAGAAGTTATTTGGAATCTTGCTTTCAAGATATGATATTGGAGAATTTGCTAACCCCATACTTGAAGCTATCATGATTATACCAGAACCCACAATAGTCGCAAGAGTTTTAGCTCTATCAAAAAACTTCAAAGGGTCTTTTACTGAATCGGTAATTGATTCTAATCTTTTAGATAGGGAGGTCATTTTCCTAGATTATTTATCCACTCATATTGGAAGTTGTGTATGAATCAAATTCAAAAGATTATTCTTTATTTAGTAGTAATAACAAAGTTATAAAGTTTTTCTTTTTAAAATATTTCTTTTTTGAAATAATAAAACAGTGCATATTTGTCTTAATTGAAACAGAAAATAATTTAAATG
>CAZZHT010000019.1:6550-14998 GCA_964653825.1 uncultured Methanosarcinales archaeon | reverse complement strand
TTATCTATTCTAATCGTATAATCGCATAATAATATAATAGTATAGCAATAACATATAGTTATAACATATGGTAATAACATATAGTAATAACATAATTATATAAAAGTAAAAAAGTATTTAAGAAAACAGATAAATCTCTTTATTATGTGTGGTATATGTGGTTTTAATTCAAACAACGATGAACTTTTACACGACATGTGTAAGTTAATAAAGTATAGAGGCCCTGATTCTCAGGGATTTTATTCTGATGCTTTTGTAGGCCTCGGTAATGTAAGGTTAAAGATACTTGACCTTAAAGGTGGTGATCAACCCATATATAACGAGGACAACTCCCTAGTTCTCATTTATAATGGTGAAATTTACAACTTTCGGCAACTCAGACATCTTTTAAAAAGAAGCCATGATTTTAGTACCAACACTGATGGAGAAATAATACTTCATCTCTACGAAGAATTTGGAATCAACCTCTTAAACAAACTCAATGGTATGTTTGCCTTTGCTCTTTACGACATAAAAAAGAGAAAACTTCTAATTGCCAGAGATAGATTTGGTATAAAGCCCCTATTTTACTATTACAATAAAGCAAATAACAACTTTGCCTTCGCCTCAGATATTAAACCCCTATTAAAATTCATAAAATCAAATAGCAAAGATTATCTATCGGAAATTCAACAAAATATAAATCAAACAGCAATAATTTCAACCCTTAATCTCAGGTATAATCCTTACAATGAAACAATTATCAAAAACATCTATAAACTCCCTCCAGGTCATTATTTAATTTACAACCTCAACAAGAGAAACAGAAACACCTTAACAAAAAACAGTTCAACAATAAACCCCTTAATAAATACCAACGCTATTTCAATAGGAAATCATTTAGCAGTGGATAACAACCTTTCAATTGGTAAATACTATGATATTTCCTACACAAATGAGATATCAGACCCAAGACAAGCAGAGTTACTCCTAAGTAAAGCACTAAAAGAATCAACAGAGGACTCATTGATTTCAGATGTTCCAATAGGAATCTTTCAATCATCAGGTGTTGATTCTCAATTAATATCGTTATTCACCAAATTAATCTTACTCGAGCATCAAAGAGCCATACAAGAATCAAACTTAAGCAGAGTTTCTTTGGACAACCTTGGAGTAGGTAAGATAAATACCTATACCCTTGGATTTACCTCTGATGAAACAAACAACACATCAAATTTAGGCCACTCACGCAGATTTCTCAATTCAAGACAACAGCAGAACAATGCTTATAAAATGATGAACGAGAATGATTCAGCTACTAATCTCTCACACATTCTTGGCTTCAATCACAAAAACATATATCTCTCAGAGAATAGTTTAAACTATATACAATATCTCTCATGGTTCTTAAGCGAACCAATGGGTGATAGCACCGTAATACCAACTTATTTCTTATCAAAAGAGGCCAAGAAAAAATCAAAAGTGGTTCTTGTAGGAGATGGTTCTGACGAACTCTTTTATGGATACGAACAGTATCACATAATCAAAGAACCACAGAATCGCATCAAAAAAAGCACTGCTCTTAATAAATCATCGACTAACTCTCATAATCCAACTAACTCTCATAATCAAATGAACTCTCGTAACCCTATTAGCTCTGACATCACTCGAAATCACCAGTCATCCCTGAAACAAACTTCTTTAAAACAATCATCTCTAAAACATTCATCATTACAACATTCGTTATCACAGCACCGATTAACGCAAGATTCATCATTACAAGATTCACAATCACAACACCAATCGTCACAATCAAAATTTTTAACAAAGTTTATCTCACGAATTTTATCAAAATCAAAGGATTCATTTATAAAGAAAATCTCTCTTTATCTCTCGTCATCACGTTATGAAAAATACTATCATTTAACCTCTATATTTGAAGAACATGAACTCAAAGGAATCTTAAATTCAAAATACACTAATGATTTAATAAGAGTCACCAACTATGTGAATGATTTTGTTGCTCATTCCATCGTTTCAAATAACAAACTAACTCCCTACCAAATAATAAATCAATTTGAAATAAAAAAGTGGCTTCCAAATGATATTCTTCTAAAAACCGACTCAATGACTATGGCTAATTCAATTGAAGGGCGACTACCATATTTAAACAACAGAATCTCATCCATAGCATTCTCCCTCACTGATAATCTGAAATTATACCCTTCAAACAAATATCTACTTAGAAGAATACACAATCATTTAGCAAAAAATCAGATTAATAATATTAACAACAATTCAAAATCAAAAGCTAACTTGCGACAACCACAATCTTCGCAGAAGAAAAGATTCTATCTACCATTAGATGAGTGGTACAACCCTTTCCTAAAAACATACTTTAATGATATCATAAATAACAAAAAAAGGCAAAAGGAAAACACCTTTATCAAAATGCTCAATCTGAAATCCTTAAACAGGTTATCAAACTACAAAAGGGCCATCTCATACAGATTCATAATGAACAACAAAATTCCTAAAATATCCCAGAAGAGTAGGGCATTTAAAATATACTATCCAAGACAAATATTTAGTATAATTACAATGGCACATTGGTTTGACACCTTTGTTGATAGAGAGAACTTCGAAAAACCATTGAAAAAAACAGATTATTAAAGTAAATTATTAAAATAAATTACTAAAACAGCTTAAAAAACATATAAAAAATTAAAGAAATCAACAAAACAAACCAATAAAACAAAACTCATAAGATACATAAGATAAATTAATAAAATGCATAAAACAAATCAGAAAACACATAACAAATTATAAGATACATAACAAATAATAAAAAATACCTAAAATATATTAAGAAAAGTAAACTAAGAAAAAAAGAGAGTCAAGAATAGTTATTGAAAAACAAGTTACTTAAAAACAAAACATAACGCTCTAATAACCTTTGCTCTAACCATTTCTGCTTTAGTCATTTCTTATGATTTCTGCTCTCAAATCAACAGTTGTAGCATCTTTTACTTTAACCATTATAAAATCTCCTAACCTTATATCTTTTAATCTCATATCTCTTAACCTTATTTTTTCATCATTACTACTTTTTTCCTTATTAGTATTTGTCTCATCAATCTTTTTCTCATTAATGTTCTCACTAAGAGAATCTCTATTATTAACATCAACTTCTTTATTACCAACTTCTTTATCATTGATTATCTCATAATTATTTTTTTCATTCCTGATTTTTTCCTTATTCTCTTCATTGATTATTTCATCACTCGCTAACTCTTTAAATCTAACAACAATTTGCTTATACGAATCATTTCTAAGAATAATACTCTTAACTCCATCACTGCTCTTCCCATACTCATCGAAGAGTGCTCTTCCCTCCCATCCTATCCACTTTCTATTTTCCTCAAGAACAATCTCATTAAATACCTCTCTTATCTTGTTGGCTCTCTTAATCATAATCTGATTGTAGAATTGCTTCATTTTTGCTGCTTCTGTCCCGGGTCTTGGCCAAAATCTCGAAATATTAAGTGTTGCTGGCCTTGTTTCCCTGATGAACTTGATAGTATCATCAAACTCATAATCTGTTTCAGTAGGAAATCCGCAGATGACATCAGTTGCGAAACTGAGATTTTTAATGTTTGACTTAAGATACTTAACTGCTTCTAATGCAACTCCTGTAGTATACTGTCTCTTCATTAATTTCAAGACCCTATCATTGCCAGATTGTATCGGAATATGCAGGAATTTAAAGAATTTGTTACTCTTATTGATAACATCTGCGATTTCTTTTCTAAATCTAAATGCATAATTTGGATTCATCATTCCTATTCTAACTCTAAAATCTCCTTCTATATTTGCTAACTCCTTTAACAAATCCACTATTGTAAAACCAATATCTAATCCATAGCAACCAGTGTCCTGTGATGTTAGCCAAATCTCTTTAGCTCCTCTTTTAACATAACTCTCTGCTTGCCTGAGTATATCTCTAAGAGGATAAGACAACAACTTTCCTCTAGAGTACTTCGTCTTGCAGTAACTACAATTTCCCAAACACCCTTCACTTATAGGTAGAATCCCAATAATCTTTCGAACCAGAGGCATTTCAACATCATAAATGTTCTTATCTTTGTTATCTAAATAAACAACATGTTCTCCTCTGCTTTCAGCATCTACAACCGTAGCAATAGAGGCAATATCTTTTGGAGAAATAATTGAACAATCTGATAATTTTTTTAGAATTTGCTTTTTGGATTCTTCTGATGCCGCTTCATCAGCCTTTGGCACACAACCTGCAGCAATAACTCTCTTATTCTCTTTTTTTGCTTCTTTAAGAGTATGCCAAAATTTGTTCTCAGCGATTTCCTTTACAGTACACGAATTAATCACAACGACATCAGAATCCTTAAGATTATCAACAATTTGATAACCCTTATCCACTAAAACCTTCTTCATATACAGAGAGTCCGCTTTATTTGCAGTACATCCGTATGTTTTAAAGAAAACCTTTGTTTTTTTATCTTCACCACTTTTATTTTTACAACCTTTATTTCCTTTTTCCGCCATATTCTTATTCTCTTAAATCCTATTTTCTCAAATCCTGTTCTCTCAGACATATCCTTCCTAAAATATCAATCATTTTTGGATTATCATTTGGTTTATTATTTAATTGATTATTTAATCTGTTGTTATGCTTTTTTTGTATTCTTTGCTCTTTTTTATATTACTTAAAGTTAGATTATAATTTATATTCTTTTATCACGCTATTCTATTCTTCTATTCTTACATTCTCCTATTATTTCATTGTTTCACTATTCTATTATTCTATTGTTTGATTGTAATACTTACCAATCCCTCAGGATATCATCCCTTCTTAATCATATTGATACTGTTTCAATACGATTTTAACATTATTCTTAACTTAAAATATTCTTAATATTCTTCTTAATATGTGGAATCCGAAGTTTACATCTGTGAGATTTTTGCCAGTAATGCTTCCAATTGTATGAATGTATTTGATCCCTCAACTAATCTAAACTCATACTCGCCACATGCTTCAATAAGTTTCATTTTTTTATCGTCATCAACATTCAGCTTTAAGACCTCTTGTTGAATCTGCTTAATCATATCAAGACCTGATAAACCATAACTCAGAAGTGTCTTAATCATCTCTTTTCTTGCATCTATAAACTTATGTTTTAGAGCTAAATCAAGGAACTCTCTGACTTCCTTAGGTTTTGCCACCGATGCCATAGAGTAAATAGTATCTGCTGTAATCTTTGAATTTATTGCTGCCGAACTTTGAAGTATATTCTCTGCTTTCCTACAATCCCCTTGAGAAATCTCGTAAATTGCCTCTCTTGCCTTCTCATCAACACTGAGGGATTCTTTTTTTGCGATTGTATCAATAACCTCTAGAATGTACTTCTTATCCAAGGGCTTAAATCTAAACAAAGCACACCTTGATTGGATTGGTTCAATTATCTTACTCGAGTAATTACAGGCAAGTATAAACCTACATGTTCTTGTATAATTTTCCATGATTCTTCTAAGGGCTTGCTGAGCGTCTCTTGTCAAAGCATCGCTCTCATCTAAGTAAATAATCTTAAATGGAACATTTCCAATTGCCTTTGTTCTTGCAAAATCCTTAACCTTAATTCTAATAGTATCAATACCTCTTTCATCAGATGCATTCAACTCAAGAAAATTCTCTCTCCAATCAGCTCCAAACAATTTTTTAGCAATAACTATTGAAAGAGTTGTCTTTCCAACACCTGGAGGGCCTGTAAAAAGGAGATGTGGCATATTTTTTTTTTCAACAAACGCCTTAACCTTTGATACGATTTCATCTTGACCCTTAATCTCTGAAAAATCAGAGGGTCTATACTTTTCAATCCAAATTGTTTCATCCATTTTAAACCATCCTTTTTGAGCTTTATTTTCAAACTGTTCTTTATTTTGAGTTCTTTATTTTGAAAACCCTTACCTCTAACAAAGAAAATGTGAAATTCTCATCTTTTTTTATTTTTCGTTTTATTTTCGTTTTATCTTTTGATTTTTTTATTTTATAACTTTTTTCTCAATTGTTATTAATTGTTCTTAATTATTGTTGATTTTCAATTTCTTATTAACCGTTCTTAGTTTTAACTCTTATTAATTTTAACCCTTCCATTTTTGGTTATTTTTCATTCTAATTATATTCTTAATTTAAATTAATTTATTTTTTCATTCTAATTATTAATTATTGTTAGTTTCTTATTAATTGTTCTTAATCCTATCTAAATTGCTTCTTTTGCTCAAATTTGCCACTCTATTCATAAGAACAATGTCCCCAAAAACAACTCAAACTTTGTTTCTACTTTCTAATTAAAACAATTATTTATAACTTAATTTAATTGTTTTTAGAACTGGAAATGACTGATCTAAAGAAGCAGTTAGGTTTTGGTACAATACTATTCATCTCAATAGCAAGCATCCTTGGAGAAAGTGGGTTTTTTCTTCCTACACTAGGTGCAAAAATATCTGGAAACGCTTCAATTCTTGCTTGGCTCATTTTGGCAGTTGTTATCCTTCTAAATGGGCTCACATTTGCAGAATTAGGTTCTATGTTTCCTGGCTCGGGTGGTATCTATGATTTTGTAAAGAACGCCTTTGGGAAGTTTACAGGTTTTCTATCTGCTTGGGACTATTGGTTGGTTGCGAACATCAGTGCTGCTATGTTAATTGTAGGTGCTATACAGTATCTTATTCCTAAGGGTAACAGAGCAATGATTGGTTTAACTTTAGGGACCATATCTCTTGGAGTTCCATTGTATGTCATTGAATTCTTGATATGTCTCTTTATAATTATCATGTTCAATTATATGGCTTATAGAGGAATAAGGGACAGTTCTATAATGATAATTAGTTTTACAGTAATTAATCTAATTGTTATGGGAATACTGTTTTCAGGTATGATTTTTAGTCCAAGGTTTTCAGTGTCTAACTTTAGTCCTTTTTATCCATCAGAAAATCCATTAACGAATATCAAATTAATTTTAATAACTGTTTTTTTAATAGCAGAATCGTTATTCGGGTTTGAACAAGTTCTGTTCTTAGGTGACGAGACAAAAAACCCTGAGAAAGTAATACCAAAGGCAATGATAATTTCTATAATCTTTGAATCAGTGATAATTATCTTATTTGTGATAGCAACCCTTGGTTTTATGAATTGGAAGGTCTTTGCTGGACTTTCTCCTCTACCAAAAACAAGCTCAAACCTACCTTCAATTAATTCTGCGCCTTATTCGTACATCTCATATCTCTTATATGGTTACAATGGAATGCTCATATTCTCTATTCTAATATACCTTGTCATAATGGGTGCGGCAACTACAACAATTGTAACAACTCCCCGACTCTTGTATACTCTTGCTAAAGATAAACTCTTTTTATCTTCAATGAAGGAGCTACACCCTAAGTATCAAAGTCCTTATAAAGCAATTATTTTTCAAACCATAATTATTTCTATTTTTGCATTATTGAGTTTATTAGCAAACGGATATGAAACCCTATTGAAATTATATTCTCCGATGGTTCTATTTGTGATTATACTTACAGAAATGGCTTATATCTATTTTAGAATAAAACACAAGAAAAAAGAGAGACCATTTAAACTAAAATATGGAACACCTATTGCAATTTTTATAATTCTTTTTTATATTGGCTTACTAATTGGATGGATGATTTCAGATCCTCTTAGTTTGAAACTCGTTTTATTGGGGTTATCATTCATAATCCTTGGAATTCCGATATTTTTCCTTGTTGAATTCTATTATGATACAAAAGCTATAAGGAAGACACATGATCTTTTCGCTTACTTTGCACTCTTCACCGAAAGATTAAACCTACCTCAAAAGGTCATTGATGAAATACTGGCTCTTTTGGGTAGTTTAAGGGGAAAGACCGTTTTAGAATATGGTTGTGGGGTGGGTACTTTAACAAAGGATCTTGCGAGAAGAGTTGGGAGATATGGTGAAGTATATGCTACGGATCTCTCAATAAAGGATTTATTAATCACAGAAAAGAGGATAAGATCCCTTGTTTTGAATAAGGAAGAAATAGGGAGGGTTCATATACTTCACGATGCCTTACACACAGAAAGAATTCATCCTGATATAAAATATGCTGATGTTGTTGTAAGTGTAGGAAACATAAGTTATGCTAAGGATATTAAAAAAATACTCAGAGATGTTTACAAGATATTACCTTTATATGGTAAGGTTTGTTTTGTCGAGTATGCCGACTACTTTGGTATTATTCCAAATGTTGATTGGCTATCGAGCAATGAAGAGATATATCATCTCTTTAGGGAACAGGGCTTTTCTGTGCGTGTAATAAGAAAGAGAAGATTATTTTGGAACTATGTTTATATTTATGGATATAAAACAGGTAATCAAGAAATAAAAGTACTCT
>CAZZHT010000019.1:0-6450 GCA_964653825.1 uncultured Methanosarcinales archaeon | reverse complement strand
CATTAATCCTATCATAATTATGCTAATAGTTGCTTATTTGCTCATCATCACTCTTAAACCAGAAATTGGAATCACTCCTAACACTCTATCATTTACCTATAATCATTTTAATCACTCTTATACTACTGATAATTAATAATTAATATCACTAATCATTACTTATTTACTTATTCCTTTAAAAATCTATTAATTCAGAAGAATAATTATAATATTCGTTGATTGACTTTTGTTTATTACTCCTATTTATCATCCATGTTTATTATTCATATTCATATTAATTATTGGTATCATGTTCATTATCATTTACATTTGACTTTCATAGGATAAAAATGACATCAAAACTGAAATTAAAACAATTATCCGAAAAAATTTATCAGAAGGTTAAGAAACACAATATTCCTACTGTTAATTCTCTTAATGTTTCTTCTCTTAATACTTTCAGTTATCGTATTCATTCCGTTTTTCTGTTCAAATCTAATTTTTTTTACTCCTTAATTATCTTATTGATTATTGCATCTTATTTTACTCTTACAAACGAAATAATCTCTGCAAACGCTTCCCAATATGAATATAAATACTTTTACAACATAAGTTTCTTTCTGAATAAAACAAAGCTACATGTCTTTAATAATCACTCAGGAAAAATATCCTATACTTCCACTTGGCTTGATGACCACGGTTTAAAGATTGGATTAAACTCAACGAAATGGATTTATATCCTCAACGACACCTATGAGGAATGTGGTGATCCTGGTAAAAGTTGTAATGCTGATAGAGCTTGGAACATTATCTTTAAGAATGGTTTTTACATTCAGGACTTTGGTTCATGGACTAATTACTTTGAATCTGGGAACTATCAAGAGTGTGGTAAATACTGTGACACATATCCTTACGGAGTAAACGTCTGTTTTTACAGTAATTATTCTTATAACTTTTCATATAAGGGTGATTATGGTGTCTACAACAATGTAAAATACAAGCTCAATGAAATGAAACCTATGCCAACCCCACCCCCACCTCCCAATAACTGTACTGATTCAGATGGTGGTAAGAATTACAATATTGAAGGAAGCGTTTCTGGGATTTACAATGGTCATCTCTACAATTACACTGATTCTTGTTCTGGAAACACCTTAAAGGAATGGTACTGTAATGAGAACAAAGCAGCTTACGTTAGACATAGATGTGATAGTGGTTATCTCTGTGTTTACAATAGCTGTAGGTTAATTCCTAATCCTAGCAATTCTAATTACTATGATATCAACTTCTTTTTAAACGGTAGTAAACTCTATGTTGCTCCGGAAAGTTATGGAATGGTTGCTAACACTTCCACCTGGCGTGAGGATCATGGTCTTAAAATTGGATTAAAATCAGGAAATCAAACAAAGTGGCTTTATATTTTAAATGATACCTTTAATGGTTGTGGTAATCCAGGCAAAAGTTGCGACGCCGATCGAAGCTGGCAAATAATCTTCTTAAATGGCTTTTATATTCAGGATTTCGGATCTCACTTAGATTACTTTGAATCAGGGAAATACAAACATTGTTTTAATCAATGCGTTTTAAACCCCTATGGAGTTAGAGTGGCTTTTTATACTCAAAAAAGATATGACTTTCGATATGATGGAGATTATGGTGTCTACAAGGGCATAAAATACCATCTCAACTATCAACACCTCTTACCCCTTCCCACACCAACTCCTACACCAGTACCAACTCCTATATGCCATTATTATTCTGGAGATAACTACACACAACAGGGGTTTGCTGCGTTTGCTGGAATAAGAAAAACAAACTACTGTCTAAATAAGAATAATCTATTGGTTTATTATTGCAAGAACAATACAATTGTTAATAAAACCGTTAAGTGTGGAATCATTTGCCTTAATAATCGATGTATTCAAAAAATATACTGTAAAGATAGTGATAACGGCAAGAATTATTCTGTTAAAGGTTCTGTAAGCAATGGTAGTCAAAGCGCTACTGATTCTTGTGGTCCGTACAATGTTTTGACAGAGTACTATTGCTATTATAACGACATAAAATCAATTAATTATGCATGCATTGGAAAATGTATTGATGGCCGCTGTGTTAACCAATCATCTACACCAAAACAAAATCAAACAAAGAATAATCAATCGAACACTTCTCAAATAACCTCGTCAGTGCAATTTCTGAATATATCCAAACAGAGTAATGGTCTTAAAGTTACTATAAAGACCTGTAAAGACACTGCTGCTTGTAAATATGACTTCTATCCCCGTTCATACAAAAGTATGAGTTATAATTTCAAGAAATCTGATTCAGATGAATTCACTGGAGACATCAACAGTAATCTCTTAAAATCAAAAGAGAATATCTATGTCCTTTGTAAATCAAATAACAATCAAATTGATAGAAACGAAACAATCATTCCTCTCAATCCCTCAGAAATCGAAACCCCTACTCCTCGCCCATCTAAAACCTCGTCACATTCAGTCACATCCCTATTTAAGAACTCAGGGATTATACTATATCTAATTATGTTTCTAATAATCATCTCTTCAGTATTTTTAGCATATGTCATGTTCAAAAAAATAAAAGAAAACCCCAAAAAGAAATAAAAAATAACAAGTGTTTTCTTATTCTTTTACTATTTTTTATCTTTTACTGCTTTTTTTATTGATTATAGGTCAGATGTTATATCTCAGGATGGCTCCAATACCTGATAAAGAATCCAATTTTCTTCCTGCTTCATAATCAGAATTGATAATTGTTATCTTTCCCTGTGTTGATTCAACTGTTTTAAATATTTGCATTAGTTTCTCAAAAGCATTATAACCATTACTATTATCATCTTTTGTCATCTCTGCCTTTCCAAACCGGCTCGTATCTTTTCTCTCATTTGAATTTATCTTTTCATTTAAATCCTTCTGTTCACTCTTGTATCTGTTTGTACCACTATCCCTTCGAGGCACATTACCATTTACAACACCTTTCTCTGATAACCTCTTAATAAAACCAGTTGTTATTAATAATTCCTCAACAGCTCCACTATCGACAGCTCTTGAAACATCTCTAAAACCATAAGCATATTTCTCTGATTTCTTGATATTACTTAGTAAATTATCAACGCTTACCTCTGCCTTTCTTATACTTTCTTTTTCCAGAATCTTCTTAAACTCGTCTCTCTTAATAATTTCCAAAATTCCTCTTTCTCCTGTATTGTGGCACTCAGAAAAATAACTTACTTTTCTTAAATTTTCCATTTCATTGACTTTCCTTTTAATATCATTAATAAACATAAGAGAACTGCCCCACAGAACTCCATTGTACTTATTTCTCTCAAGTAACTTATTGGCCTCTTTAACAATAATATCAAAAAATTTAGTTTCTTTCTTTGTATACAATTTCTCAGAAATTCCAAACTCTGTAGCTTTTAGAACCTCAAAAATATTAATCTTGGAATTAATCTCTGCAAAACTTGCAGAATCTCTATCAAAGGCAATAATAAGCACTTTACTTTTATTCTCATCTGTTGCTTCTCTTATAAGATTCAGCTGATATTTTAGCCATTGATCCTTTATGACCTTTACTTTTGAATCTATTGTTAGATTAAATGAATGATAACTTCCCAAAGGAACCTCATTATCCGTTGTTGAAACAATCTTACCCAAAACCCTTAAAACAGAATCCCCTAAATTCAACTCAATCTTCTCGACACTTAAAACAATGTACATCTTCTTCTGAACAACATTCGCCTTCCTATCTGATGCCCCATTTATCTTTATCTTCCTTGTAGTTACTGAGCCAACCCTATCCTTAATATTAATGATATTACTCAAGTACCATAGATCCTCATTGGAATCTATACTAACCTCAATTTCTCCCTTTTTTAGATTCTTATAGACAATTTTCATTTTCTCATATTCATTTATTTATTTTTACTTTTTATTCTCATAAATCTTTTTTTCTCACTTTCTATTCTTTTCATTAGCTCTTTAATCCTAAAATTAGCAACTCTCCTACCAATAGCTATTATTTCCTTTGCTTTGTCAAAATCAAAATCATTGTACTTCTTTAAAGAAGGCATATTAAATAGGAAGGAGGGAGGACACTTTAAAATCAGTTTATCTGTAAGATTCTCTTCCATTATTGAAATTGTCTTAGAAATAACATACAGGATTCTCACCTTTGACAAGAAGAATAGTTTCTCATAGTTAAATGGTAACCTAACTCCTATTGTAAAATCAACACTTTTCTTAATTCTCATAATAGGAAATGGGTCAACAACACCCCCATCAATGTACTCCTGTTTTCCTATTTTTTTAGGTTCATAAATCATTGGTAAGGCAATACTTGCTTCGATTGCATCAACTAATCTATCTTTATTAAACACTTTTGCTTTTCCAGTTTTCAAATTAGTAGCTACTGGATAAAAAGGGATTTTTAAATCTGAAAACTTAAGGTCATCAAACATATCTAAGAGATAATTTTCGGTCTTCTTTCCCTTTATTAGAGAGTTTATTGGTAATCTTAAATCAAACAGTTTTTTGATTTTCTTTTTGTCAAACCTCAATGCTATTTGTTCAATCTGCTTTCCGGAGTATCCCAACGCATAGTATGCACCAATTATGGACCCTATACTTGATCCTGCTATTGCACTTATTTTAATCCCATATTTATCGAGAACCTCTAAAACCCCAATATGAGCTAAACCCTTAGCTCCTCCCGCAGCCAGAACAAGACCTATCTTAAATTCTTCCTCATCTACAGTCATATCTTTATGTTCAGGAATGATTGCCCATGGTTTGAAATTATTTTTTTTACTAGAATGACTAAAATAATCATTCTGCAAATAATCGCCTCTCTTATCTCTTTGATGGTCATTTTTATAGCTTTTATTGACTTTAGAAACCTTATTACTAGTATTTTTCTGACTATTGTAGGTCTTTTCAATAATTGCAGTGCTCTGATTCCCATTAACCTTTTTAAAGCTCTTCCTAGAGATTTTATTATGATTATTTCTCTTATTATCCCCATTACCCTTATTATTAAGTCCATTTTCTCCCTTTAGTAATATTTTATTTAGTAATGTCATTTTAGGCGCTCTCATTCAATATCAACATAAATTTACTTAGAATCTTGATTGATTTAAATTTTAACTTTAATACACCAATCCAATCATTTAATTCCAACTTATCTTAAATATTAATATTCATTAATTCTTTAAAATTCCTCTTGCAGCAATAATCCCTGTCGCGGCTGCCCCAACAATATTGCCTGAAACCCCTGCTCCATCCCCTGCAACATAGAGACCACTAACCGAGGTCTCAAGATAATTATTTGTCTTGATTTGTGTGCTGAAAAATTTGATTTCTGGTGCATATAAAAGAGTAGAATCGCTTGCAACCCCTGGTATAATTTTATTTAATCTTTCAATACTCTCACTAAGGTTTGTAACGATTCTAGCAGGCAGGGCCATACTTATATCTCCAGGAGTGACATCTTTAAAAGTAGGGTTCACATAACTTTTACTCAGTCTTTTCCATGTGCTTCTTCTATTCTTTTTAAGGTCAACAAACCTCTGTAGGATAATTTTTCCATTGCCAATTGTATTTGATAAGGCACCAATTGATCTCCCATATTCAAGTGTGTTTGTGAAAGGTTCTGTTAAATTTATCTTATTTAAAAGAGCAAAATTTGAATTATCTGATTTTTTGTATTTATAAGAATGACCATTGACACAAACGAAACCATCATATTTCTCCTCAGCAATGAATCCATTTCTATTGGTGCAAAAGGTTCTCACAAGATCATCGTACTTTTTAGTTCTTATAAAAAAGGTGGGGTCATAAATCACACTTGTGATTTCATCAAGAATTTCAGCAGGCATTTCAATGCGAACCCCCACCTCAACACTTTTATAGATAACATCAATTTTCATTTTTTTTGCTTCCATACTAAGCCAATTTGCTCCTATCCTACCCGGAGCTAAGATTACATTCTCACTATAATATTTTTCTTTATCTGTTTCAACTCCCATTACGTGATTGCCTTTAACAATTGTTTTTGTTACTTTTTCATTAGTTCGAAAAACGACCCCTTTTTCTTCTAAAAATTTCATAAAACCATTAATCCTTTTCGGAAGAACATCCGATCCAATATGTTTTTGTTTAATTAGAAGGAGATCCAAACCATGTCTTCTCGCAATTTTCTTGTAATTCAAAGCAGCATTCATATCTGTTGGATAAACCTCTCCATCTATTTTAAAGTCACCAAAAACCTTCTCAATATAATCAATAATTTCTTGAGCTTCTCTTATATCAACAAACTGTGTGAGGTCTGTTTTCCCAAGAATTGGGATAAAATTCAATTTTCCATCAGAGAATAACCCTGCTCCTCCAACTCCACTCATCACAATAGAATTACCATTAGCAATAAATTTTTTATCCTTGAATTTCTTTTCTC
>CAZZHT010000018.1:8566-15131 GCA_964653825.1 uncultured Methanosarcinales archaeon | reverse complement strand
GTTGGTGTTGGAGAAGGTGTTGATTTTGTTTCCCCACCGTAGGTATAATCAGACAAATGACTGATATTGACCCATAGAAAGTGATTTGTTGTATCAATACCTGAGTCATAGACTATTGTTCCATCAGACAATTTTTTATTTTTCAATCCAGTCAATCTAACCCAAGTATTATTTGTCCAACGATACAAGGACAGAGTAGCAGGATCAATATGGTTATTACTCACCCAAGTATTATTGTATCTAACATTAAGATAAATATAGCTAATATTTGAATAATTACCAATATCAAAATGATAATATTTCTCATAAGATTTTAAAGTATTATTAACTGTAGCAAGACTCTCATTAACAGAATAAGGCAAACTAGCAAAAACACTCACACTAATATTTTTCATCAGATTAGCTGCACTACCATTTGTGACATTTAATCCTAAGTCGAGATTGAAATCAGAACCATTAAAGAAGCTCTTATTACTAATATTTAAAACAGTTTCATTAGCATAAGCAACACCTTGCTGAACATAATAATTTCCAGAAGCATTGCGAACAATAAAAGTCATAAAACAGGGTTTACTTTTATTCAGAGTTGTATTATATTTGCACACTACTGACGAAGTATAATTATTCTCAGGTGAAGCATTCTCATACGGATTTGAAACAATATTACTGTTTTCATTATAGAGAAGAGGACACTTAGTTTGATTAATAAGATAAGTTGAAAAATTTAACACATAATCCTTGAAATGAATAACAGACCTATTAATATAGAAATGCTCAGGGTTAAAAAAATATAACAACGGTTCTTTAACCGCGCCATTCATCTCTGAGACAAAACTATCATTAGAACTATTACTTTCATTAATAAATGTAAAAGTGATAGGATAAATAATAGAATTATAAACAAAGAAATCATTGAAAAGAATGTTAAAATAATAGTTCATATCATTATTTAAGGTTGTATTAATTAAGTTAATATTTCCAGAAAAAGGATAATCAAGAACATCATTAGCTCCTGAACTAAAACTAAAGTGAAAAACATAGCCTCTATTAAATCCATACTCATTATCAGAGATATTAGAATTCTTAACAGTAACATTCAAACTAGAATTACTAAAAGTTATTCCATATTTGTTATACTTGATAGAGCAGTTATTGATAGTAACATTATTGCTATAATCAAAATACAACCCATGATAAGAACTATTTAAAACGAAACAATCTCTTATGATAGTATTATAATTAAGACCCTGGAAATAAATTCCATGTTGAGAATTATTTACAACAGAACAATCAGTAAGAACAGTGTTATTAGAAAATGAATAAAAAACAACCCCATTCCTACTATTATTTACAATAGAACAATTATTAATACTGGTATTATGGATATCACCAGAAAAAGAAATTCCCGTCCCAATATTATTTACAATAGAACAATTATTGATGCTGGTATTATGGATATCCCCATAAAAATAAATTCCAAACCAATTACCAAAAAGAAAACAGTTATTAACATGAGTATAATTAGTTTGTGATGAGAAAAGTCCAAAAAAATAACCCGAAATATTATTAGAATCAATAAGATTACCATCTGAAAAATTAATCTTTAATCCAAAATTATCAATAAAAGAATACGGCCCAAACATAGAATTTTTAGCAATAATATTATTATTAGAATGATTTAATGAAATACCATAAATCACATAAGAAATCAAATTATCAACCAAACTATTATTATCACATTGGTTCATCACAACTGCATAATCATTATTATTATCAGAGGGATTGTTATAAAAAGAATTATTCACAACAGTACAATTATTTGAATTATACATATAAACTCCTAAACCACTATCATTAAAATGATTACCACTTACATTCACAGAAGAAGAATTATAAATTTCAACACTATGATTAAATCCAAAAACACTACAATTCTTTAAAGTCACATTATTAACATTCTGAATCAAAAACATATCATCATTTGTAGCACCACTAACGTTATCATAATAAATTTTATTGCCTTGACAATTGAAAGTAACATTTGATGCAGTGATATTAAAACAAACAGATGAAACATTAAAAGAGCTTATATCAAGTGTCAGGTTATTTATCAAAACATAGTATCCGCTCTGATTGATATTGCTACAATTGCTAACATTTATAAAACTTGAATTTGCTTCTCCCCCATAAGTATAATCAGACAAATGACTGATATTAACCCATAAAAAGTGATTTGTTGTATCAATGCCTGAGTCATAGACTATTGTTCCATCAGACAATTTTTTATTTTTCAATCCAGTCAATCTAACCCAAGTATTATTTGTCCAACGATACAAGGACAGAGTAGCAGGATCAATATGGTTATTACTCACCCAAGTATTATTGTATCTAACATTAAGATAAATATAGCTAATATTTGAATAATTACCAATATCAAAATGATAATATTTCTCATAAGATTTTAAAGTATTATTAACTGTAGCAAGACTCTCATTAACAGAATAAGGCAAACTAGCAAAAACACTCACACTAATATTTTTCATCAGATTAGCTGCACTACCATTTGTGACATTTAATCCTAAGTCGAGATTGAAATCAGAACCATTAAAGAAGCTCTTATTACTAATATTTAAAACAGTTTCATTAGCATAAGCAACACCCTGTTGAAAATAGTAATCTCCCGAAGCATTCTCAAGATAAAAATCAATATTGTACTGATCACTTTTATCCAGAAGTATTCCATATTTACACACTGCAGATGAAGTATAATTATTCTCGGGTGAAGCATTCTCATATGGATTTAAAACGATATTATTGTTCTCATCATAGAGAACAGGACACTTTGTTTGATTAATAATTGAAGTTGAAAAACCAAACACATAATTCTTAAAAGGAATGGCAGACCGATTAATGTAAAAATGAAAAGCATTAAAGAAATTAATCAAAGGAGCACTATAACTTTGATTAATAACAGAAACAAAACTATCATTTGAGCTATTGCTTTCATTAACAAATGCAAAAGCATTCATAATAGTATTGTTTTCATAACTCATTAAATCATAAAAAAAGGCAGAAAAGAAATAATTCATTTGATTCCTAAGTGTCGTATTCACCAAACTAAGATTGCTATAACTTGGATAATAAAAAACATCGTTGCCTTTTGTAGCATTACTAACCACATAAACAAGAGAGCCGAAATCAACACCATAACCATTATTTGAAATATTTAAACTGTTCATAACAATGTTATGACTAGAATTGGAAAGAACAATTCCATAAGAGTTATTTATGACAGAAGAAAAGTTAATGATAACGTTATCACTTAAGCCATTAAAAGTGATACCATTATAAAAGTTATTCACAAAGTAACAATCATTAATAGTAGTATTATAAGTTGAATTAAAATAAATTCCATCCACATTACTTCCAACCTCGCAGTCAGAAACAGTAATATTACGAGCAGAATTATAAAAACGAATCCCATTCACATTATTCAAAATACTGCAACCAACGATAGAAACATCATTCGTAGAATTATAAAAAACAATCCCATCATTTGAATTATTTTTAACATCACAACCAGAAATAGAATTATTGTAACTTGAACCCTTAAAGATTATTCCATAATCATTATTATTAAAAGTGCTTTTATTAAAAGTACTACCATGATTATTATTTAAAGACATACTGCAGGTAAAGAAACTTACATTATTTGAATCAACAAAATTATTATATGAATCATTAATTATCAAACCACAACTCCAGTAAAACCAAAGTTGTGATTCATTTCCAACTATTATATTTTTAGCAATAATGTTATTATTAGAATTATTTAATGAAATACCATAATTCAAATAAGAAATTACATTATCAATCAAACTATTATTATTGCATTTATTCATAAAGATTGCATAATTATTATTATCAAAAGGATTGTTATAAAAAGAATTATTCATAACTGTACAATTATTTGAATTATACAGATAAACTCCTAAATAAGTATTATTAAAATGATTATCACTTACATTCACAGAAGAAGAATTATAAATTTCAACACTATGATTAAACCCAACAACACTACAATTCTTTAAAGTAACATTATTAACATTCTGAATCAAAAATATATTATCATTTGTAGCACCACTAACATTATCATAATAGATTTTATTGCCATGACAATCAAAAGTAACATTTGATGCAGTGATATTAAAACAAACAGGTGAAACATTAAAGGAGCTTGTATTAGGTGTCAGGTTATTTATCAAAACATAGTATCCACTCTGATTGACATTGCTACAATTGCTAACATTTATCTGAGGTTGAGTCGCATTAGCAGAGCCAACAAGAGTTGCAAAAGAAATAGCAATCATAAACATTATAACAGAAGCATAGCCAAAGCTAATAAGTATTTCATTTGTTTTACCCATATTAACCACCTAATACATCAAAAACTCAAATTCCAGATAATAAAAAAAGTTTATTAATAAATCAAAAAAATCAAATAAAAAAGGCCAAGAGATGTTACAAATAACACAAAAGTATTATAACAAATTCCATAACAACTATTTAAAATTTTTCATTTTTAGTTAAATTCACTTTAATACATAAATGAACAAACATCTTAAAGCATAAAAACAACATCAAAAAGCAAAAAGCACAAAAAAATAAAAAAATATTTATATGAGTATCAAGAGTAATGAAAACATGAAAAAAACAAAAGACACTACATTTGCAATTTTTATCATAGTTTTTAGTTTAATAGTATTAGTATCAATCACTTCTTGTAAGAAGGAAAAGACACTAACTGATAGTGAAATAATAACAAACATCATCAATACAAACAACAAAATAAACTATTATAGTATACGTGGAACAATTACAGATAAAACAAGTTACGAACTAAACCCAGCAATACAAGGAGGAACCATTGATTTAGATGAATACAAGAATAATGAAAAGAATCATAATTTCACTGTTGTAAACACAACCAATAATCTAACAATTGATTATTATAAAAACAATAAAGATAATGAGTTCATTTATAATGTGACTTTAGTAAAATATGGACACACATTGAAAGCACAAGAAATTGGAAAGAATGGTACCCTTTACATCACAATGTCCAGCGGTAATCAATCAGTAACTGAGGTTTATCCAAATGCAAAAGATTATGGAAATGATACTTATCTCACCGGCCTTACTTCTCTTAAAACAATCTCAACATATATCTTTCCTCTTTTAAATAAAACAGGAGGTTTCTTAAAAATCATAAGAAAGCCAGATGGATATCTCATTGAATTCAGTGGCAAGGACAACACAGAAAATTTCATGAGTAACACAAATGAAAGTAATTTAAGATATAAAGGCAGTTCTCAAGTAAGCATGTTTTTCACAAAGAAATTCGTAATAAAAAGCCTAAACCTAACTTCAACAACGGACTATTCAAACAAGAATAGCAATACAAATAGAAAAAATACAAATAACAAATCGAATTCAAGTATTAAAGTAACAATTCCTGGAGGGATACTATTCTCGCAGACATCAGAAAAAATAAAATTTTATGACGTTGGTATTAAAAAAGAAATAAAAATTCCAAAGAATACAACAATAATAAACTAATCATAAAAATAATCATCAAATTATGATTAAATCAAAACGCATAGAGGTAAGAAAATTAAAAAAATGGCAAGACAGGTTATAAAATCAGTAGGTGGCTTAGTATTAATCAGCATAGCAATGTTTGTAGTATCAATCATCCTATTCATATTGGGCTTCAAAAAAATGCATCGTTATCAACTAGTTGCAGACACACCAACATCGAAAGTAAGATCAATCGCAATGGGATTGGTAGAAGTAAAAGGAGAAGCAGAAGCAAAACAATACCTAAAATCACCCTTTTCAAAGGATAGTTGTATATACTACAAATACAAAATATACGAATACAGTGAGCACCTCTCTCATGATGACAATGGGAAAACATATTCCTGGGATCCCGTTGGAAGTGGAGAAAAGAGAGTTCCTTTCTTTTTAAAAGATGCTACTGGCTCAGTATTAATTGACCCAACAAAAGCAGAATTCAAAGTACCTGTAAAAAAAGCATACTACCAAAAAAGCGGATTATTTGGAGCAACAACAATCATAAACCTATTAAAAAACTATGATAAAACCATGAAAGGTGAAATAGACATAAAAAAAATGGGTCTTGAGCCCCTTGATTTAAAAGATATTAATAAAGGAAAAATCAGCATAAGCATAGGAGGAATAAGAATTGGTGGACCACGAGTTGGAGATAGAAAATACTTGGAGTATTACATCGGAAGTGATGAACAAACCTATGTTCTTGGAACAGCCGCAGAGGATGCAAATGCTCCAAACCACATTATCATAAAAAAAGGAGAAAACGAACCAACATTCATCATTTCAAACAGAAGTGAAAAAGGAGTCATAAAGACATATAAAAAAGAAATGATTATCTTCTTCGTGATAAGCATTATTACCTTTCTAAGTGGAATTGGATTATTGTATTTTGCATTATCATAAGTAGTAGATAATAAACAGAAACAAA
>CAZZHT010000018.1:3059-8466 GCA_964653825.1 uncultured Methanosarcinales archaeon | reverse complement strand
AAACAAAGAACAAACCCAGACAAATAACACAGCACTAATTATAGTACTAATTGATTCATAGCTTATGATTTTACAGACATTTTTTATACATCCTCCACAAAAATTACATAATAAAAACCATCTAATATGTTTAATCACGTACTTCTTAGGCATAAGCATTGGACATTGGACATTGCCACGCATAAAACACTTAAAAACGGAAGAAATCATAATCTCATGCTATCTGGAATCGCCAATCTACCACTTCATGGAGGCACAGCTCCACCATGGTTATTCAAAAGGATGAGAAAACTATCCACCTCAATTGCAGAAGTAATCATAAACGAATACGGAGAGAACAAATTACTACAGCTCTTATCAGATCCCTATTGGTTTCAATCACTGGGTTGTGTTGTTGGGTTTGATTGGCATTCATCAGGGCTAACAACCACCCTAACAGGTGCTCTTAGAGATTTAAACAAATTAAACTATGATATCAAAATGGCTGGTGGGAAGGGCATGGCTCATAAAACCCTGTCCCAGATTGAACAACAATCTGAATCACTTAATTTGAGAGAAAAACAGATTGAAACCTTAAAATATGCAAGCAGAATGAGTGCTAAGACAGATTCTATTTTAATTCAAGATGGATTCTCATTGTATCATCACACAATATTTTTCACAAAGAATGCATGGGCAGTGATACAGCAAGGAAAAGATAACGAATATGCACGGAGGTATCACATAATTTCAAACAAAATAAAAAGGTTTACTGAGAATCCAAATAATGCTATTGTCAGTGAAAGAATAAAACAAAATCAAGTTTTAGATTTAACAAACAAAGAAAACCATGACATACAGACAACATCATTAGATATCGTAAAAGACAATCCGAAACACCTGTACAAATACTTTAAAACAAAACCCAAGAATTTTCAACAACCCTTCCAAACAACTCTTGACACTTTTGCAACTCATGTAGGACACATGCCAGATAATAAAAACATCAACAACACTGCTTTTGCTAATACAAATATAAATAATACAGAAATTAATAACTTTATAAATTTGTCACAAGACAAATATAATACCTTAAATCAAAAGAATATTGCAACAGCACCAAGTAAGATATCAAACCAAAGCGACATACCAGAAATAACATTTCCAAAGAGGCACAATCTCACAAACATAGAAATAACTGAGAGAGTAAAGCAAGCTCTTGAGAAGGCATACGAATATCAGCCAACAACATATGAGGAACTAATTTCTCTAAAAGGCATAGGAAAAGCAACGACACGAGCACTTGCTCTAATATCTGAGTTAATCTATGGTACTCCAATCTCTTGGAAAGATCCTGCAAAATACTCATATGCTCATGGAGGAAAAGACGGAATTCCCTATCCTGTTGATCGCAAGACCTATGACAAAACTATCAACTACCTAAAAGAAGCGATTAACGAATCCAAACTAGATAAAAACACCAAGTTAACTGCTCTTAAAAGAATAAGTAGAATCAATAACCAATAGAATAAAACATAAAACATAATAAAACACCTATAAAAAACTAATAAAAGACAAAAATAATCAGTAATACTTAAAAACAAGAAAACACTCACACAAAAACATGAAAATCAATACAAAAGCTAAAGGCACAAAAGCAGAGCGTGACCTCTTTCACCTATTTTGGAATAATGGTTGGGCTTGTGTTAGATCTGCTGGCTCAGGATCAAACAGATATCCCTCTCCTGACCTCATTGCATCTAACGGTATCAGAACAGTTGCCATTGAAGTAAAGATTTTAGCAAATAACTCAAAGTACTTCCCAAAGAAAGAAATCACCCAGCTAAAAACATTTTCAAGAATGTTCAATGCCGAACCATGGGTGAGTGTAAAGTTCAACTCAGACCCCTGGATTTTTGTTCCAATTGACAAACTTGTTGAATCAGACAACAGTTTTGTACTAACATCAAAAACAGCTAAAGAGATTGGAAAAAACTCTGATGAATTCCTTAACCTTGTATAGATATAAAACAATAATAAAAAATCAGATTTCTAATTAAAACCACTCTTACATCGAAGATTGACTGAAAAACTGTATATTTCATCATCAATTGTTGCTCATGCCACTTCTGTAGATTACTGTAGAGATTATCACATATACATTACTCATATTACTGTTCCTTAAACACCATTGAAACATACGACACAAAGCTACTGTCATTGCTTTTATTCGGAAACAACTGTTTCATAATTTTATTAGATGTATACCTTTGAAGCACATAACCCTTAACAACCTTCTTTTCCTCACTTTCATATTTTTTTAGATAGTAAATCAAACTATAAATTGGATAAATTCCACATATTGTCAACCTCGTCTTGCGAATGATACCCATTAGATTAACAACATTTTTCTCCTTAATTGCCTCAATCACAGTATCCTCTAATTTTATAATACTGCCCTCTGCTCCAGAATCAAGACCATATGGATAATAACCATAATCCAAACCATAGTGAGTAAAATCAGAACTAACAATAACCAATACATCTCTACCTAACTTTTTTGCAGCATCGTAAATTGCCTCTCCTAACTTTTTAACATTAGCATCATAACTAACAACAATTGGTACTATTTTAAGGACATTCAACTTTTCCTTACAACTATACTGTAAAAGAGGCAGTTGAACCTCAATTGAATGCTCATGTGCATGTGGAAGCTCATCAATCTTAATACCGGACAGCTCACTGATTTTCTTAGAAAGCTCAACATCGTTAAGAACAACGCCAAAAGGCGTCTGAAAACTCGAAAGTGAGATACCAGAAGAACCCATTCCCGTGTGATTAGGACCGAGAACAACAAAAGTATCAGGAAAATGACTCTCTCCAATTTCCTTATAAGCCCATGCTGCGCATTGAGCAGAAAACTCATAACCAGCATGTGGAACAATAACAGCATTCACTCTTTCATTCCTTCTTTTACCAGGAGTCTCAGCAGGACCAAGATCTCCCTTAAAAGCATCTTCAATGCTCTTATCAAGCTCACCAAAATCAGATGGATAAAACCTACCAGCAGCAACGGCCTCTCTAATCATATAATCACCCCTTCATCAAACAATTAACATCAACAAATAACATCACAAAACGCTTAACTGTCCACCATTCATCATACCCTTTATAACATCCTTAACAATCATATCCATAAGCTCATCCTTATGACCTGCACCAACAACAACCATCACCTTTGCATTTGAACTCAATAGGATTTCTGAGATCCTTTTTGCCATAATCTCATTTCTCTCACCAACCAAAACCCTATAAACCTTCGGATACTTTTTTTTAAAAACCTTAATAATCTTATCAACAGCGTCATCATCAGGAATCCTATTCAAATCAAAATTAGCCAAACTCCCATCAAAGCTATTTTTTCTCTTCAAATGCAACAATGCCGCAAAGAAATCAACAAAAGAATCAAATAATACCCTAAAAATAAATCCCACTCCAACCTCCTTTGATAACTTTTTCATAGTTACCTCCAGATCTTGATCAATCAATGCAACAGGTACATTGTGACTTGCAGCCAACTCCATTGCTGTTTTCATCTCAATACCTGGCTCAGTCCCAATCCTTTGACCCAAATTCCTTTGAAGATATCCTCCAATCTTTGAAAACAAAAAACCCATCAAACCAATCTTAAAAACAGCACTAAATGGAACTCCCTTATTTTCTTCATTACTCATAAGACCATAAGCCCTCCTCCTATCCAATTCAAGAGCAACAACATCCGGCTTAAAAGTATTAAAGGTATTTATAACTCTCTCCTTACTCTCGACAGCAATGTGGGAACTGCCAACTATTGCCAATCTTTTAGACACTTCTAATGAAACAACCCTCTCAACATCCTTTTTTGAATCTTTTTTAAATCCTACACTCTCTTTATAATCATAATTTAGTTCATCATTTTCACCATATTCATTGCTATTTTGGTTCTGGGTTTGGTCTGGATTTTTATTTTTATTGTGATTTCGATTATAATCCCTATCTGGCGTGTGATTATCACTAACCTTATCCTCTTGATTCTTTTTACTATTCAATTCTCTCTTACCCCTTTCATTTCTTTCATTTCTTTCCTTTTTAACCATCTTCAATCTCTAAATATTTTAAAGCAGCAATTTTCTAATTCACAATTTTTATAACTAATTCTATTTTAAATTGCCAGTGTTATGTTATCTCTCAAACAACAACAAAAATACAAACATACAAATATACAAAAAAAACCAAACAAAGACATCTGAAAAATCATTAACTCAAAAAATCAACTTGTATAAACTCAACTCAAACAACACCAATTTAAACAAATAAAAAACAACAAAAACAATTTGATAAAATAAATCAAACAAGAGCAAACAAAACTCCAAGCATTTTAAAACTTATGTAAGAAAAACAAAGGAAAATAAATCGCAACCTTAAAACAATTTTAAACTTTTTAAACCTTCTAAACAATTAAAACAACTACTCATACTTTTTAAAATACCAGTAAGTCATAATTATTGACATAGTGATGCCTGTAATCAGAGCCAAATAAAGTGGTGTATAGACAACAAGCAAAACATAAGAGATACTAAAAGTCAGAATAAAAACATACCACATTCTTGAATGAAGCAAAATTGGAAAGGCATTCGTAAACTCTGGAATAGGAACCAAAGAATAAACAGCAACAAAGAAATTTATTAATCCTACAAACGTAATAAGCGGATTATCAATCAACTCACCCCAGAGAACAAAGATTGTGCCCACAACCAAATTAGAAACTAAACCTAAAATAGATGAGAAAGCCATTTCACTAGTAGTCATAAACTTTCGAAAAACACCAATTCTTTTCTTATCATCAACAACTAACTCAGTACCACCCCATGCAAAAACAGGAAATCCATGAAGAAGCAAACTCAAAATAAGCCCTCCAATAACTCCATAATAATTTACTCTTACCCTTGCCTCAAAGCCCTTTAAATAAGCAAAAACCTTAGAACTTAAAACATTGATAAGCAATGCAAAATAAACTGCGAGAGCACCAACAAAAAAATGAACATACCAATAAGAATCAATAACCATTGTGCTTCTATCATCATTAATTCCAAAAATGACAGATAGGATAACACCAGCCAATATAATATCCCATGACTCTTGTTTAGATAGCACAAGCTTTTTCTCAAATGCATACCTCAATTCTGTAAAAAAACCTGACATATTCAATCAAGGGATTCATTTATTTTTAAGTTTTGTCATTTTTCATTTATTAATCTTAACATAAAACACATTAAAAGACAAAAAGAAAATAATTAATAGAATCTTTTACCACTACTGCTTCTTCGTTTAGAATGCTCATTGCTGCTTCTGTGACTACTGTCACTATTGCTACGGTTGCTACGCTTAC
>CAZZHT010000018.1:1552-2959 GCA_964653825.1 uncultured Methanosarcinales archaeon | reverse complement strand
TATTTTGATTAAGAGAAGTAACTATCTTAACCTTCTTCAGTTCAGGTGTATCCAATCTCTCAATATTCAAATCAGAATAGAATCTCTGAATCCTTGAAAAACTATCGTAATCATTATCAGAAATCAAATTAATAACAACACCCTCTTTACCAGCTCTGGCAGTTCTTCCAATCCTATGGATATAATCCTTTGCTTCCTTAGGCAGATCATAATTAATAACATGCGACACAAAAGCGATATCCAACCCCCTTGCAGCCACATCAGTACACACCAAAACAGCCCTCTCAGACCTATTGAAGAAGCTCATCGTCTTAGTCCTCTTATCTTGAGACAAACCACCGTGAATTGAAATGGCATTAAATCCATTGGCTTTCAAGTTATTAAACACAAAATCGGTCTCATTTCGAGTATTACAAAAAACCATAACTCTCTCATAATCACTATCGTTAAGCAAATTAATTAACAGAGATAACTTCTTATTCTTAGCAATATCATAATAATACTGCTTCAACTTAGATGGGTCCACCATCTTTGTAGCTCTAACAAGCGTATGATTTTTAAGATATTTCTTAGCAATTTTATTAACCTCTTGTGAAATTGTTGCAGAGAATAACAGAGTTTGTCTATCCCTCGGACATTGTTTAATAATTCGTTGAACATCAGGCATAAAACCCATATCGAGCATTCTATCTGCTTCATCCAAAACGAGAATCTTAAGCTTTGATAAATCAATAGTTTGTCTCTCAAGATGATCCAGCAACCTCCCAGGAGTGCCAACCACAACCTCTGACTTTGATAAAGCATGTATCTGTGGATTGATAGAAACACCGCCATAAACAGCAGTAACCCTAAAATGTTTTCTAGATGAAAACCTCTTTAAGGCCTCCTTAACCTGCTCAGCTAATTCTCGTGTAGGTGTTAAAACCAATGCCTGCAAACCCTGATTAGGAACAACATTTTCAACAATAGTACTTCCAAAAGCAAGCGTCTTGCCCGATCCTGTTGCTGATTCCCCTAAAACATCTTTCCCCTTAATAACAAGAGGAATTGTCTTTTCCTGTATAAGAGTAGGATTCTCAAAACCCAGCTCTTCTAAAGATAATCTTAATTCCTTACTTAAACCTAAATCTTTAAACGTTTTCATAAATAAACCTCTTTTTATAAATTTTTCAAATAAACATACCTTACGAAGCAGACATAAAATCCAATCACAGATATATCTTAAATCAATACCTTAATTTCTGAATTAATTGATAAATTAATGCTACTCTAATAGTTAATCTTAGTAGTTTATTTTAATAGTTGATTTCAATAGCTGACTCCAAAATCCATTGACTTGTTCATCATTAATTCCTATAAAGCCGTAAAGCCATAATTAAATCAAATAAAAAACACTATCATCTTAGA
>CAZZHT010000018.1:0-1452 GCA_964653825.1 uncultured Methanosarcinales archaeon | reverse complement strand
AAACTAAAAACCAACTGAGCAAGTGCTCTCTCTAAAATCCATTTAAATGATTGCTCAGCCCATAAAAATAAACCTAAAAATATAACGAAAATAAAGAGAGCAATCTCACGAATCCTTAAATCAACAAATGAAAAAAGGAATCAACTAAATAAATTCATTAAATACTAAGGTAAACCCAATCCTTTAAAAACCTATTGATTTGATAAATCCTTTTAAATTCTTTAATCTCATAAAAACAACCCTCAACAAAAAATGACACAAGACAAACAAAAGTTTTTTAATTATCAAGTAGTAACCTAAAAGATTAGAACCTGCTTTTTGTTACTTGGTAATTCACCTTGTTACTTTTTATTTGAATAATTTGGTCATTATCTCTCATAAAAGACATAGAAAAATACCCTCACAAAGACATCAAAATGAGACTCATTGCCGAAGACGGACTCGAAGGACTCATCTCAAAAGTAGAATCTGCTTGTAAACAAACCAACCTAGAAAGAGAAGCCATGGGCTTAACATATCCTGAACTCACATTCTTAGTAAGAATAAATTGGAGTGATGATTTAAATACCTCAGGAAAATTCAAAATGAATTATGACCTAAAATCCGAAGAAATGGCATTGAATTTTCTTAACATAGTACATTGGTACTCAACAGAGAAAATAAGAGAAATAAGTAAAGTTTACAAATTCATCAAAGAATCTGACAAAATACTCAAGAAATTCAATTATTCTCCAGAAGACCTATATATCATTGCAGAAGAGATAATAAAAAACCCAGAAAGAATCCAGAGTAAAATCATTCAATCAAACTCCAAAACTAAAAAGAAAATAAATGAAAATAAACTCAAAAAGAAGATTAATATTCTCATAGAAAAAGGAAAACACCTAAAAGAATACCTTGAATTAATTAAAAAAAATGCAGTATCTTTATTTGAAAAGAGCAACTACATATCAATAATAAGACATGAAATGGACCATGCGGACATTTACAACAGCAAATACATAAGGCAATTCGTAGAGAAAAGAATCATATACAACAAACTTTATGAAAAGTACGAAACCTCAAAAGATTCAAAAGATTTGGATAAATTAAAAGAAATCAGTTATGAATTATTACATGAATTCCCACTAGTAGGCTCAGTAATTGAAGAAAGAGCTCTTTTCTTTACAACAACTCCAAAAGATGAGTGGGGCAACATAGACATAGAGAAAAAATCAAAAGAGATATACACAAGATTCAACAATGCATACATCAAATCAGAATACAACGAAGCAATCAATAATCTGTTTACTAACACTAAATACAACTTTCAAACAAAAGATGATAATAAAAGAATGAGCAGAATAGATATAATAAAACAAATAAGAGAAATTGCAAGATACAAAACTGATTTTAAAGAACTTGCCAAAACCGTTGCAAAGAGAATTGTAAAAGCATACAAAAATGACATAA
>CAZZHT010000017.1:12664-15223 GCA_964653825.1 uncultured Methanosarcinales archaeon | reverse complement strand
AATAAAAACACAAATAAATAAAATAAATAAATAAAAAACAAAAAAGAGAAAAAAGAAAAGATAAAAAAAAGAAAAAAAGAAAATTAAAAATAAAATCAAAAATAAAAATTTAACAACCCATGACCATCCCAAAAAAAGTATTACTCAGCAGAAGGTCTAGAATTCTGCAGAACCTTTGAATAATACTCCTTTGGCTTAATATCTGTAATAACTGTCTTATGTATAATGTATTTTCCATCCTTACTCGTGTTAAGTTTTGTCTCAACTATAGGCATCTTAGCCAATTGTTTAATCCTTGTCTCAGATAATTCTTCAGATTCATTCATATTACATCACACTAGCTCATTAATCAACAACATAAAAAAAGATTTCCCATAGAAATCCGTTAAAAACACTAAAAATCTAATAAAAAATAATTTAAGACACATCAATATATTCTCAGAAAACAAACCATTTATTCATTAAAACCACAATTTAAAATCATTCATTTTAAGTCATTACCCATTTATTTCATTTTTCTTGTTTTTTCAAAAGATTTAAAAACATAAGTGAATACAACTACAGCGGTGTGAGCTAGGTTGGGAGGACAGTCTCCTTCTGTAACCGCAATCAGACTATATGGCGGAACCGAAGGAGAGAAGGCAGCGTAAACTTTTTGTAGTTTGCCCCCCTGAATTATATTGAATCCTCGTCTTCTACGATGAGAGTGGTGTGAACGGATCAGATTCGGAAGAAAGCAGTCCTAAGCATCATATCTTATGCCTAGAAGGGTGCGGGGAGGAGTAATCCAGGGGTTCAGCGGCTATAAGGAGAACGCTCACTTCTCTCCGTGCTCACACCGCTTCTAAAATGGAAAACTCACAGAATGAAAAAGAAAATGAAGAACTAAAACAATTAATGAAAGAACAAATATTCATAAGAGACAAAAAAATAGAGCAACTAAAAAAGGAAAACGAGATATTGCTATCGACTCAGATTAAAGAACAAACAAAAATAATTGATTTAAGAGAAAAAATAGAATCACTAAAAAAAGAAAATAAAGAACTCAAAGAAGAGTTAGATAAAAAAAATCACTAAAATAATTTAATTATCACTATAATCGGCTTCTTTTTAAATAATAAAAGAAGATTTTAAAAATAATTAAAAATCTCATTTTTTCACAAAACATTTAAAAGATTAAAAAATACCAAGAATAATACAAATATAGAATCACAGAAATCTAAAAGATATAAAAATCATGATAAAACAATTAAAATACTTAAAACAATTTCAAAAATAAAGAGCAATAAAAACTAACTAGCAATAGAGTCAAAATCATATAAGAGGTGAAAAACAAATGTCTGAAAAAGAAGAAAGTGAAAAATCAGAACATCACGAAGAACAAAAGAAACATGATGAAAAAGAAGAAAGTAAAAAGCCAGAACATCGTGAACATGAAGAGCATAGAAAGGAAGAGAATCATCATCAGTCTGATGAAAAGGAAAAAGATAAACACAAAGAGCATAAAGAAGAGAAACACAGTGAAAAAAGAAAGAAAAACAATAGTTCTGATGAAAATGCAAAATTATGGTTAACAATTTCAATTATTTTAGCAGTTGCTTTATTAATATCGGTATTATCAAAAGGATTTACACAGTGGAGTCCAAATACATTAACAGGCAAAATTAACGCAAATTCTAATCAAACCCAGAACACTAATGGAAACAACAATGTGCAAACAACCACAAATTCTGGCTCAGGAACACTAATAGTTTACATTGTTGATAACCCAAAATGTACCTACTGTGACAACGACAACACAATAAGCTCCGTAAAAAAGGTATTCCAAGGATATAAGGTACAAGTGATTGACTACAATTCAAAAGAAGGACAAAACCTAATATCAAAATTAGGATTAAACTCTGTTCCTGCAATGGTTTTTGACAAAAATGAGTTAGAAGCATCACAAATATGGCAGAAATTGAGACACAGTGCTTTCACATTAAAGGGCAGTTATTACTATCTACCAGGGAATTATTTCACAAGGTATCCTTACTATCTAGATAAACAGAAAAGAGAAGAATTTGAAGCGAAAATAGCACCTCAATTAAAGATGGAACAAGAATTTGTGAAGAATGCAACCTCTGGAAAACCAAGAATTGATTTCTTTGTAATGGCATATTGTCCCTACGGTAATCAAGCAGAAGAAGCAATTGCTCCAGTATATGAAGCCCTTAAGAATGATGCAACATTCGCTCCACATTATATCATTTACAACCATTATAATGGTGGAAGTCCCTCGTATTGTATAGCAAATGGAACACTCTGTTCAATGCATGGAGTTCAGGAAGTACATGAAGATGAAAGAGAAATATGCGTTTATAAGTCATATGGAATTAAAGGATGGTTTGAATTTGCCCTAGCAATGAACAAGAACTCAACACCAGATGATTCAGACAGTAAATGGAAAGGCGTTGCAGAACCACTTAACATGGACACTGCAAAAATACAGCAGTGCGTTGATTCTGAGGGAGTAAAAGACCTACAGTATGAACAGAATTTAGACAACGCAGTAGGTGC
>CAZZHT010000017.1:0-12564 GCA_964653825.1 uncultured Methanosarcinales archaeon | reverse complement strand
TTTGAAGGAACAAAACCAGAAGGATGCAGCACACAACTTAATGCAACAGCAACAGCTCCAACCGGTTCATGCAGTTAAGAACACATTGTTAAAAAAGCAAAACAAACTTTTATTTTTTTATTTTTGTTTTATTAAATCATCTTAAGATTTCTAACAAAAAATCTCTTGGAAACGAACATATTTCTTAAAATAAGAACAGGTCATAGGAACCATACTTTTATCTTGACTTCTTCGTTATCTATCCCATAATCAAAAATATCTCACAACAAAAATAGAAAGAAATATAAATATCCCCAACACATAAGAAACAATATGAAAAGTATAATATCGATACAGAACATCAAAGAAGAAGAATCAAAAGAATACGGAAACAAAATATACTTCACTAATCTTCTCACCAATAATGGCATTGAGACCCCCAACCTGATAGTAATCTCAGAAAATTTTTATTGGGAATATTTAAAAGACACCAAACTAAAAAAGTACATTACAGATATAACATCAAACATACAGCTTATCAAAGAAAAAGGCCTACAAGAAATCTCAAAAGAGATACAAGAATCAATAAAAAGCACTGAAATTCCCTTTCATCTGATTGAAGAAATAAAAGAGGGCTATGAAACCCTTAGTTACAATGAAAAGAAAATAAGGATAATATCTCTATTACTACCAACAAAAAATGTTCCAATCACTATAGGTGTTTCAATAACAAAAAAAGGGTTTTCAAACGAAGCATTAGACGTAATACCTAGATACATTAATGTTGTTGGTATGGAAAGAATTAAATCTTTAATATTAAACATATTTGCTTCATACTTCTCAAAGAAAATCATTGAAGAAAAAAGAAAACTAAACATTCCTTTACTAGAACCCCTTGGACCTATCTACTTTCAGAGATTTATTTACGCAGACAAATCAGGTTACATTCACATACCATCAAAGAAAGATAATCAGAAAGATAAAATCACCATTGAAATAGTCCCAGGCATGATTTTCAGCTTAAATAATCAAGAAGTCACTCCTGATGAGATAGAATATGATTTAGGAGAACAAAAAATACTCGAAGCTAAATTAGGATATAAAAAAGAAAGATACTTCTTTGATAAGAAAACAGAAACAATACAGAAAAAAGACAACCCACACCCAGAAGAGCTCTCGATAACCGATGAAGAAATTCATAACTTGGCTCACAATGCCAAGAAGACCTATGGCCTAATTGAAAAACCAATAATTATTGAGTTTGGAGTGTCAGGGAGCAACATTTTCTTCAATGATATCAAATACCAAAATTTAAATCCAAATTTTCAGGATGAGGAAAATAAGAGAATTGAGGCCTTAAACCAGGATGTTAAAAATATAATCAACCAAAACGCCCCAGCAACCCTTGAAATAAACGATAATAAAACAAATGATAATGAGGATAACAAAATGGAGTATCACCAATATCACCAGGAAGATAGTGAAAATAAAGAAAGTGAAGGATATCATCATGGATATAATGATGAACATGAAAATGAAGAGAATCAATCAAATAGTTCCAACGAATATTCGCACCAAGAGTCCTATGACGATGAAACAGAGAACCCCACACAAGAGGTTAACACTTCAGAAACCCAGCAAAATAATCAAAACCAAAACCCTCCATCACAATCCACATCTCAACAAGAAGCAACTCAAAGCGATAATCTCAATTTTATAAACAATAATCATGATGAAATAAATGAGACAAACAATCCATCAGATAACAATGAGATAAATACCACAGATGATACAAATAATGAAACCCAAACCAATGACAATACCAACAGCAAAAATGATGAAGCTCAAATGAATAACAATACAAACAATACCGCAAACCTAAACAACACATCCAACAATAACAACAATAATATAAACAACCAAAATAACACAGACAACACAAACACAGATGACATTAACACAACAGCCAATAATAATATTGTTAACGAAGAAAATTTATCAACATCTAGCGGAAACAGTAATAATTTCGAAGACAATATCAACAACGATGATGTTTTCAGTATTGCAGAGAGTGAAAAATCCGAAAGCACATCAAGTGAAAGCAACAATAATGATACAGAATCCAAAGAAAACAATAACGCATCACAAGAAGAGATAAATCAAGAACAACCAGCAAAACCAGAGATTAATAAAGACACAACATCCAATAATCCTCACAACAACGACCTGGAAAACAATAACAATGTAGATAATAGTACTCCAGAAAATAATGATTTCATAAATAATCAAGATGAAAATTCTGATGATTTTGATAGGAATAATAAGCACAACACAGAGAACTCAGATGAGACTAACAAAAACACAGACACTTCTGAAGTAAATCCTTCAAAAGAGATGGACATAAGTGAACAACAAGATAATAGAAACATCGCAGACGAAACAGAAAACAGTTATAATAACACAAATCAGGAGCAACAAAAGAAACAAAACATAACAGATAACAACCCTGTAGCTGACAACAACAGCAATCCAACAGAAAAATTAGCAAAGATGGATGAAATAAAAAATGCCATTTCAACAACAATAAACAAATTCATAAAAATAAATCCAAACCTCAAAGAAACAATGGAATTACTTGAGGATGAACTCATTGAGAAAATAAGCAAAATTGAGTAAATCAAACAATATAAAACAACATCAAACAATAGATGCCTAACGTACTTGGTAAAAACATTAATAAAAGAACTAATATACATTAATAAAATAAATAAAAACAAAATAAAAAATACAACCGCTAAAACACCAACTCAAACCCAAGAGCCCACAAATGACTAAATAAATCAATTACTTAAAGGGTCAACTGACTCCAATTCTTGTTCAATCTCATCAGGATACTGCTTAGCAACATACAATTTTCTTAGCTTTGTAATTGCCCGATACAATGCCAGAATAATTGGTTTTGCTCTCTTTTGATCCTCCTCTTCAAGATTATAATAGAACTTTTCAATCTCATGGTATTTTTTAACGGTCTCATACAGATTCCTCTCCTTGAGACCTGCATAGGCCTCTTTGATTAGAACGAGAATTTCGCCAAAGGTCTTTTTCTCCCTTTTCTCATTAGCAACTACATTTTTAACAATCTTTTTGTCTTCTCTTATAGGAGCAATTTCCTCTGTCTTAAGTAACTCTATGTTCTTTTTTTCTTCACTTAAAAACTCTTCTTCTTCATGTTCCTCTTTTTCATTATAAACAGGGGTCTTAACCCTTTTAGCTTTGACATCAGTGTTCTTTACACCTACACCACCACTCACCTCAACAGCACCTATAGATTGATTCAATAAATTGGTGCTTTCGGTATCTTCACTAACCTTTTCATTCGGATTTTCCTTATTTAGATTTTCCTTACCCTGGTTTTCACCAACATTACCATGAATCTCAGCATTGTGAGCAGTAGTGATATTTCTAATACTCTTATTATAAGTATCATGAGTTACATTACCCTCATTACTAATTCCAGCACCGCCTTCAACATCCTTAAAATGTCCAACATTATTAGAAACATTAGCATCTCGGAAACCGCTGAAACTACTGTTCTCTGAAACATGAAGGTTTTCATTCTTGCCCTTAATTTGAGAAAATTGCGGCGATTGTGAATGTTGTGTATTTTGATTCAACTGATGAGATTGTAATATCTGAGATTCCTTTGAATTCTTGTCCTTATTATAACTATTACTCAAACTATAATTACCATTGGAACTACTGTTGATATTGTAACTCTTAGAATTACCAGAATTCACAGAACCATTAGAAACCTCAGGAATTTCAGGTTTTGAAAGCGCAGAAATCGAATGTTCAATCTCCTTAATCTCATTAAATTCATTAACCTTATTAGCCTCATTAATATCATTACCTTTTTTGAGTTTATCACTCGTCTTTGAATTAATAGATTCTGCTTCGCTGACTCTTTTTGTTATACTCACATTAGAACTTTGACTCGCTGGTTTATTATCAATCTGATGATTAACCTGTTCTCTTTCTCCATTATTTATTACTCTCTTAACTGCAATACTATTATGATTCAAATGATTTGATTTAATCGACTGTTTCAACTGATTTGATTGACTTGATTGATTTGAATTCTTGCTTTTCTCACCACTTTCCTTTACTATCTCCTTAACATCCTTCTTTATTGTCTTTTCAGAATTCTTAATTTCACTAAAAAAATCAGAGATCTCAGGTTTAATTTCCCTCTTATTCATAGGATCTAGTTTAGAATACAACTCCTCAATCCTATGATAAACTTGCATTGCTTTCCTCGTATTTGAACTGTCCAAAGCAAGGTAACCATTTATAAGATTCTTCCTAATCATAACAGCATATTTTGATTTATCTCTTTTAAAGAAACTAAAAAAGCCTTTTTTATCATCACTCTTCTTAACAACCTTTTTTTCCTGTTCCTTTAGCTTTTTCTTAGTTTTTGACTCTTTTTTCCACCTTAGAAGTTCATTAAAGATTATTGTAAACTCATCCGTTAAATCATAAAAGAGTTTTGAATTCATTTCAACAGGAGAAAATTCTAGTTCAGTCAGCTTTTCATTGAATTTAGCAATCTCATCCCTCAATTGCTGAGTCATATCTTCCTTTGACATAAGGTAAGATAGTTCTTCAAAGGTAAACTCATACTTCAAATCAAACAATTCAGAATAAAATAACCTTACAATATGAAATAATCTTATAAAATTGTCTTCATTACTATTCTTAGAATATTCTTTTCTAAGGTCAGCTAATTCACTTGTAATCTTATCAAAAAGCATATCCTCTGAACTTCCGGCAGGTTTTATCTTTTTCCTCATACTCCTTGAAAAATACTCAATGTATATATAAATTTTTTCAAAAACATAGAGTACTTTTTAGTGATTAACAAACTATAAATACTATGCTAATATAATTCCAGTCATGAACAGCGTTACAGATAAAGGCGACATAACTCTACTTGATCCTGAAGAAGTCAAAGAATACCAAAAGACATTAATAAGGGTAAAGAACGAAGTTAAAAAAGTCATAATTGGACAAGAGAAAACCGTTGATATGATTCTTAAAGCAATTCTTTCAAATGGTAGCATTCTTGTTGAGGGTGTCCCAGGAGTTGCAAAAACTCTCATAATCAAAACCATATCTTCTGTAATGGGTTGTAAATTCTCAAGAGTTCAGTTCACCCCTGATTTATTGCCAACAGATATTGTAGGAGTAACCACCTATGAGAAAGAGAGGGGTTTTTACGTATTAAAGGGGCCTATTTTTGCCAACTTTGTATTGGCTGATGAAATAAACAGGGCACCACCAAAGGTACAATCAGCACTATTAGAAGGAATGCAGGAAAAGCAAGTAACTATCGGCAAAGAAACATTCCCTTTACCATTACCATTCTTCATAATGGCCACACAAAATCCATTAGAGCAGATGGGAACATATCCCTTACCTGAAGCCCAAATGGATAGGTTTCTATTTAAGATTAATGTAGTGTATCCATCCATCGATGAAGAGGAACAAGTTCTTGAAAACAACGCTACAACAAAGAAATTCGAGGAATTTCATCTAACCCCTTTACTTTCTCCTGAGAAAATAGTAAAACTTCAGCACGCAATTAACAAAGTTTACGCTAGTGAGAAAATAAGAAAATATGTTGTTAGGATAGTTGATGCTACGAGAAACCCTTCAAAATACAAACTAAATTTAGGAAAGTATATTGAATGGGGAGCATCACCAAGAGGTTCCATAGGATTATACGTTGCTGGCAAGGCAGATGCATTCATGAATGGTAAGAACTATGTCACACCACAGAACATAAAAAGCATTGCGAGGGAGGTACTCAACCACAGAATTTATCTTAATTACGAAGGAGAATCAGAATCAATAAGCGTATTTGATATTATCGATGAGATCCTTGCAAAAGTTCCAATTCCATAAACGACAAACATTTAATAAATCAATAAAAGACAACAGTAAAAAACAGCAAACATCATAAATGCATACTTCCTTTAAAATAACATAATAATTATAGAATTTCCTAATAACGAGAAAGAAACAATATTTACACAAAAACACTTCACAAGATTTTCTTTTTAATCCTAAAAACAAAACCCAAAAATTAAATCACTTTTTATAAAATAATTAGAACAAAAAACCCCAAAAAATAAAAAAACAATACAATGAAAAATGATAACAGAACTCCATCTGAACCTTACTCCAATGCTAAAAAAGTTGGAGATTGTAACCAAAAAGAATCTTGCAAGTGCACTAACAGGGGGTTATAAATCTGTTTTCAAAGGAAAGGGTCTCGATTTCGATGGTTACAGACAATTTCAACCCATGGATGACTCAGAGAAAATTGATTGGAAAGCAAGTCTAAGAACACAGCAGATTATGGTCAAGCAATTCAAGGAAGAGAGAAATCTAAACATCATATACTTATTTGACGTAAGTGCAAGTATGTGTTTCTCATCTATTGACAAGCTAAAAGTTGAATACGCTGCTGAATTAATTGCGTCTCTCAGCTTTGCAAACATCCAGGTTGGTGACAATGTAGGAATGATCATGTTTACAGATAAGATAACCAAATCTGCCTTGCCATCTCAAGGGCCTGCTCAATTTTATAAAATAACTAAAGCCCTATCTGAACCAAAGAACTATGATGGGGGTTTTGATCTTGATAAAGCAGTTGCCTTCTATAACTCTGCCTTTCACATTAAAAGCATAATCTTTTTAGTGTCTGACTTCATTGGACTAAAAAATGATTGGAAAAATACAATAAGGCACTTAGGTGTCAAAAATGAAGTTGTTGGATTTATGATTCGTGATCCCAGGGATGAATATATTCCACAGGACAGTCTTCAAACAGTAATTAAGGACCCCTTTTCAGATAAGGAATTAATAATGAATCCAAGACAGATTTATAAAGAGTACGAAGAGGAAAATAAGAAAAGAAAAGAAGAGATAAAAGAAGAATTTAAGAAAAACAGAATGGACCTAATTGAATTCAGAACAGACACTAATTATGTACCAGTAATAATGAAGTATTTCATAATGAGAAACAAAAAATTATAAATAGTAATTAAAGAATAAAAAGTAATCAAATAATCAAAAAAAAGGTTAAACAACCAGACAAAATTATATTTAAACAAAACATGTTAATTTAAAAAACAAAAAAACAAGAGGAAAATCATGTTTCAGATAGTATTTAATCACCCAGAATACCTTTGGTTCTTAATAGCATTACCTCTCATAATTCTATTACACTTTCTGGTTTTAAGATTCATTAAAAGGAAGGCGTTCAGATTTGCCAACTTTGAAACAATGCAGAGAGTTGTCGAGATAAATGCAAAGGGAGTAAGAAAGAGACAAAAACTCTCCAAGAATCTAGGATTATTAACCCTAAGATTATTTGTACTCTTTCTGCTAATTGCCGCCCTAAGTGATATATCTATAAAATATTTTGCAAATGTAAGTACGAACAGTTACATCATTGCAATAGACAACTCAGGGAGTATGCTAGCAAATGACTATCAACCAAACAGATTAAGTGCTGCGAAAACAGCAGCAAAAACCTTTATTGATTCACTCAACTCAAAATCATATGTAAGCGTGGTTTCCTTTGCAGGTTATCCTAAGGTAATAATAAATCCTTCAAAGGATTACGATAAAATAAAAAAAGCCATTGATTCAATCGAGGTTTCATCTGAGGGAGGTACAGATATTGCATCTGCAATAATAATGTCAGCATACCTATTAAAAGATAGAGAATTACAAGGTGACATAATAATATTAACTGATGGTCAGACAAATATTGGAGCACCTATCCAAGATGCTATGAAGATTGCTTCAGAAAATGACATTCCTGTTTATACAATTGGAATTGGAACAAAAAAGGGAGGCAGTTTCATGAAGGGGGGATTATCAAAATTAGATGAAGAGTTATTGAAAAAGATTGCCGAATACACGCATGGAAAATACTTTAAAAGCACAACAAATGAGGAGTTAAAAAAATCATTTGCAGGCATAGATAGGTACAAAAAATCCCTGGTTTTCTTTGATTTGAGTCCTTACATACTATTCTTTGCCTTATTACTAATATTCATAGAATGGGGATTAATAAATACAAGATACAGAACAATTCCATAATAAATATAATAAAGATATACATATTGAATATATTTGAAGATATTGTTTCATAAAACAAAATCACAAAAATAAAGATTCAGCAAATACCCTATAACAAATAAAACAATCATAGACAAATAAAAAACATAATAACTCGACATATGAAAGATAATAACAAAAGATTAATAAATAAAATAATCCAAAGTCAACAGCATCATAAAATAAAAAATTATAAAATCAAAACAGAAAATTTCATATAAAAGATAAAAAGGTGAAAGATGATGAAAAAAGTGGTAATAATTGGTGGCGGTGCAGCCGGAACATTAGTTGCATTATATCTCAGAAAGATTAACAAAGAAGATGAGATAACAATTCTTGAAAAGACAAACAACACATTATATTCACCTTGCGCATTGCCATTTGTAATATCAAAGGATTTTAAGAATATTGATGACATAACTGTCTTTGACAAAAGCTTTTATTTTCAAAATAACATCAACCTGGTGAACGAATGTGAAGTGAATTCCATAGACAAAAACAACAAAAAAATTCAAACAACAAAAGGTGAGTATGAATATGATTTTCTCGTACTTGCAACTGGAAGCAGAACATTTGTTCCTCCAATCCCAGGAATAGAAAATTCAGAATACTACGTACTCAAAACAAAACAGGATGTCATAAAAATCGAAGAAAAACTTAAAAAACTATCAAAAAAGTCAAAAATAGCAGTAATAGGTGGAGGTTTGATTGGAGTTGAAACCGCTCATTCAATGTTAAAGAGAGGTTTTGATGTAAGTGTTATTGAAGTCAAAGACAGAATCTTAAACACAATCTTTGATAAACCTGTGGTAAACTTTATTTCCGAATATCTAAAAGAAAAGAAACTAAAAATATATCAGGGAGCAAAGATAAAAAACATCAACAAGAACAAAGTTGAACTTGAGAATGAGAGCATTGATTATGACATGCTATTAATTTCAACAGGAGTAAGAGCTAATATTGATTTAGCAAAGAGCATCAACCTTCCAACCGAAAAGGGTATTTTGGTTGATGAATCTATGAGATGTGATTACAACATATTTGCCATAGGTGATTCTGTTGAACCCTTTGGATTCATTGATCATTCAAGAACCATGAGCCAACTTGGAACAACTGCAGCCCACGAAGCAAAAATAGTTGCTGACAACATAAACAAATTGATTCATGGAGACATAAACCTAAAAAAATTAAACAATGTGCTCAATAGCGCCGTTGCGAAGATAGGTGAACTTAAAGTAGGAGCAACAGGTTATACAGAAGAATATGCTAAGATAAAGGGAATAAGAACATACTCAGGAATGTACATAGGAAAAGAAGCAGCAGATTATTATCCCAGTGAGGATAAGATAATTGTTAAGATTGTTTCTGACGAAACCGGAAAAATAATAGGAGGTCAAATAGCTGCAAAACACGAGGTTTTAGGGAGAGTAGACCTCATTTCTCTAGCAATTCAAAAGCAATTACACATCTCAGATTTAATAGAAGCTGACTTTGCATATACCCCTCCCTTAGTTGATATAAATGACCCATTAACAATTGCAGCAAGCATGTGTCTTAAAAGAATAGAAGGATAAGAATATAACAAGTATTAACAAAAACAACGAACACAAAGTTAACAGAAGGTTTAATAATCATATACTCTCACGCTTTTAAAAATGAACAGCAAACAAGATACAAGAGAAGCACGATTGGTTATAAATAATTACAAAGATGACCCTTTTATGAATATGGCCATTGATGAAGCCATCTTAATAGCGGTCTCAAAGGGATTGGTTCCAACAACAGTAAGATTCTATATCATGAACAAACCTGCAGTAAGCATAGGTTACTTTCAAGAACTAAGGAGGGTAGTAAACCTTAGCTTATGTAAAAAAGACAACATTGTAATCTTTAGAAGACTTACAGGTGGTGGTGCTGTCTACAAAGATCCAAAGGGTGAATTGAATTATTCAGTGATAATAAGAGAGAATTATAACAAAAACCTCAGAGATGTCATTTCTTCTTATAAATACCTCTGTAATGCCCTAATAATAGGCCTTAAAAAGTTATCAATAAATGCCGAATTCAAACCGATAAACGACATAGTTGTAGATGGAAAGAAGATTTCAGGAAATGCTCAAACAAGGTCTAATGGAGTAATACTTCAACACGGGACAATACTTCTTAAAGTAGACATCAAAAAAATGTTTACTTACCTTAAAGTGAGCAATGAAAAAATAAAGGACAAAATGATTAAAAACGCAGAGGAAAGAGTAACATCTTTAGAGAAAATAAGCCCTCGAACCATCTCATTCAAAGAAGTTGAAAATGCCATAATTCACGGATTCGATAAGGTATTAAAAGCAAATCTGAAAGAGGAACCATTAACAGAATATGAAAGAGAACTTGCGAAAAAGTTATATAATGATAAATACTCAAAGAAAGAATGGAACTACTGGAGATAAGAAGATAAACCCTAAAAAAAGAAATACTAAGAAAGAACAGATAAAAAATGGTAACAATTGAGAAAAAAATACCAAATGGCAAATTACTTAGAATCTCTCTGAAGGCAGATGATAAAAAAATCAAACACATAAAAATAACAGGTGATTTCTTTGCGATTCCTCCAGAACCCATTATTGAACTTGAAGAAGAGTTAAAGGATACACCAATTTCTAAAAAAGAGTACATCCCAATAATAGAAAATAAATTAAAAAAGACACAACTGATAGGAATTTCAATAAAAAACATTATAGAAACAATTGAAGAAGCACTATCCAAAGAAGAAAAAGAAAAAGCACATAAAGATAATTGAAAAGAATAAACTGAATCAAAAAGCATCACAATTCTAAGATACCTCCTAAATGGCCTAAAAATGCTCCGATTTCTAAAATAGTATTATCCTAAAAATAAAAGTACACCATAAACTGTATTATAGCAAAAATTGTAGTATTCCAAAAATCACAAAATTTTTAAATAGAAAAAACCTAATATAAAAAGTAGAGAAATTGAAAAGAAATAAAAGACAGAAAAGGATAATACTAAAAAATTATATTAACTAACAATAAAGACAGTATGATTTAAAAAACTCTGCCTTTGTAATGGATTTTAGAAATAAATTGATGATAAAATGAAAAGCAAAAAAAACAACACAAAAACACCAAGTAAGAATAAAGAACTCATCGAGACAGGAGTAGATAAATTAGTTGAGCTAATAAAAAAGAAGAAAAAAATCACAATCAAAGAAGCAGCCAAAGAGATCTCAGTAAGTGAAGATGTTATAAAAGAATGGGCAGAATTCTTAGAGGAAGAGGGTATAATTGAGATAAAATACAACCTTGTATCCTCATACCTTGTTGCCAAAGAGCTCTCTGAAAGAGAAATCCAGCAGAAAAAGAAACAACTAAATGATGATAAGCAGATTTTCTCAAGAGAAGGCGACAGTTTGTTGAATCAAATAGAGAATGACAGCAAAGACATTGAGATGATTAAAGAAGAATTTCAGAAGTTAAAAGAGGAAATTGAGCTTGACTCTGATGAGATGAAAGAAAAACTAAACGAACTCGACAAATTCAATGACTCAAAAAGACATCTTCAATCATTACTGAATCAAGAAAAACAAAAATATGAGCAAGAGAAAGAAGAGAGTCACAAAAAACTAATGCTTGAACTTAAAAGGTACAATGAACTAATCAAAGAATTGGAAAATGAAAAGAACATCATACTCAAAGAAAAAGAAACAGAAAAGAAAGTAGAACAAAGTGGAGAAGATATTAAAAACAAAATAAATTTATTTGAGAATACCCTGGAAAAATTAAAAGAAGAAGCAAAAAAGCACAAAATAGTTGTTGAAAGCAATGAAAGCATAATTGACAAGATTTCAGATAAAATAAAGCAGTTAAAATCAGAAATTGAAGATGGAGAGAAGAAAATAGTTGAGCTTGAAGGACAACATCAAGAGAAAGAAGACAAATTAATAGAATTAGAGAAGAAATTCTTTGAAAAATACAAAAAAACAAAAGAAAGCGACATAAATGTAAACGAGTTAAAGGATAGATACTCACGATTCTTAAACAAAAAATCAGAGATTGAATTGAAACTGGATAAAATAGAAACAGAAAAAGAAAAATTAGAAAAATCCCTCAGAATATTAATCACAAAAGCTGCGATGGTTAATGGTCTCCAAAAGAATAACGAATCAAAGCAAAGCATCGAGGACTTAAAAAAGAAATTTGAGGAAATTGCAGAGAAGAAAAAGAAATTCGAAGAGGAGATAAGAAACATACTCTATAATGAAAAGATATAATAAAATAACACTCATAATAAACACACATAACAAATAATAAGATACATAAACACAGATACAAATAAAAAAGTAAAAAACAAAACAGAGATTATATCTAAAAAATA
>CAZZHT010000016.1:5061-15321 GCA_964653825.1 uncultured Methanosarcinales archaeon | reverse complement strand
TATCAAATGTTACAGGAGTAAGCAATGCCTATAATTACTCTTCAAGTATTACTAATTGGAGTAATATGAGTACAATAGAAAAGAAGGCAATTGTGGCATTTAACTACAGTAGTGGCAGTAACGAAGCAAGAATTGACTTATTAATTAGAGTTCCACAATATGAACCAGAAGGAACAAGAGAGTCAGAAATATATCTAAGAGGTAGTTTGAATTAAAAACAAAAAACATATAAATAATTAAAAACAAAAAATCAAAATGCTTAACGATAATGATATCACAAACCCTCTACACCAAGACAATCTATCTGAATTAGATTTGTCACAGAGTTCGGTTAAACCTCTATATAAAAATATAGCATTTTATGTTATTCTTTTTCTCTTCCTATTTTCTTACTATCTCTTCATCAAAATAACTGATTTCCCGGAGATAATAATTCTCCTCTTCATCACTCTCATTTTCTTTCTTATATTCTATCTCTTTGAAAGAAAAAAGGGAATCATCACCTCAATCTTAACTTATATAATTATCTCATCTTTTTTATGGAGTGTGTTATTTTCCACCTTTGGACTCATTTATCTGTTGTCATCAGGAGAGAGCCTTAGAAGTGCAACAGTAATCCTCACGGATTATAGTCAATACTCATCAATGCTCTGGTTCATTAATATTGTAATGCTTATTTTATCATTAATCATAGGTTACTTTCTATTTAAATTCAATAAGAAAAACCACTACTTTTCCTTTATCTATCCATCATTTTTCTTACTGTACTACAGTTTATACCTTTACTCAAATCTCATCTCGAAATCAGAAATATCAGCAATGTATTCTTATCATCCTACACAAATCTCATTATTTCCACTATTACTCATTATTCTTACCACCATTTTGTTTATCTTATATTCCATAAAAAATTACTCATTTTACAAAGATAAGAAATATTCATTTACAAAAATATTCTTTGCCTTTATGGTTTCATCTTTTTTCTCGATGATTATACTACTTTTAGCTGTTATTCAAACCATCTCTAATCTCCATAATCCACCTTTTTTAGAAATCTTTCTTTACTTTGCTGTACTTTTATTTATCTTCATAGTATCATTTTATCTCATAACCCCTTTTATATTAGAATTATTATTCAAAGACAACTATGATACCGAATTCTTCAAATTCAAGAACAAATTCCTTAGAATTTTTAATATCTTTGATATTTATAAAAAGAGGCTTTACCTAAAATTCATTCTTATCTTTATATTATCCTTTGTAATATCCTACTTCATTGTATCTGCCTACTATCTTAATTTAGTTTCGTCTTACTCACCTTCCCTAACAAATACAGCTAATCAAACAACCCAATTCATCAGAACCATGTTGACTACTAACATATACTATAGCAATTTGTATAAACTTAATCCAAACCATAATGAAACAGGAACCTATCATTTTGAGAGGATTAATAACCTAACATTTTTTAATCAAGTACATTTTGAAAAAAGAACAAAACTAATCTTCAACTATGATTGTAGGGACATCTTTTTTTGTAGTCACAACATCACAATAACCAATGAAAGTAGGATAAACACAACTTTCCTCCTATCTAAATATCCACAACTCAAAACTTACAACCATGTTGAGATGCTCTCTCAACAACTTATCGATAACTCTTCGATTATTACATTATATTTTAACAATTTAACTTTAAATCAACTCTACTCTCTATTTAAAAAGTATATGAACAGTGCAACTAAACATTCTCCGTATATAAATAACTACACAAAGCAACTCCTTGAAGCAAATCAGAAGTCCATAACAATATTTTATAACTATGAAAATTATACTAATAAACCGTATGTAGAAAAACTTTTCTCTTTAAAGACCTATCTCCATAAAGTTCTTGATTTAATGAGAGATTACTTTAATGAAAAAATGATATTCCCCGGTTATTTCTTCTTTTTTGAATACAAAAACCCACCCTTATACTATACTCAAATAACCGAATGTCTTAAGCAACACAACAACAGCAACATCGTATTAGAAAAGAAAATAAAAGACATAGAAAACAGAACTACAAACCTCATTAATATGCTTAAATACTATGGTAAATTAAACATCAAAAGAGAGCAAAACTCCGGTTTGAACTTTTCTTCATTATTTTCTCTATCAAACGTCGTTAATCTATCATTTGGTAATAGGGGTTGGTTACAGGAGATTAACTCCCAACTCGTCCCAAGAGAGATAATAAAACAAACATATTACAACATGTTCCCTATGAGTATACATGAATACGACATACAACTTATTAAAAACTTTTCCTTAACAAAAAAAGCCCAAACATCCGTTGACAAATACATTAAACTAAAAGATGATTTTTGTCACATTTTAGATTACGCTGAATCTGTTCAAATGGATATAAACGAACAAAACAACACCAGAAACATAACAATCTTAAATCATCTCGTCAAAATTGCTAAGGTAAGAAACATCTGCAAAAACTACTTATTCTATTACAAGAACGAAACTGCTGAAATGAAATGTTACCAGAAATACAACGATCTCTGCTAAAACCTCTCAGATTTCTCACTTATGAAAACCTTTTTAAATATCTTATAATTAAACAAACATAATATGGCTGAAGAAGATATAGAACCAACATGGAAATTCTTTTTGAGATGGTTTATCTCCATTGTTGCCCTACCTGTTTACATTGTTTTATCATTTAAAAACGAAGAGTACAAATCTAAGATATTTGACTTTGTAAAGATTCCATTAAAATTTTTCTTTGAAGCTAAAACAACTGCTATACTAGTTCTGTTAAACATTGGAATTTACTTTACCATTGCGTTCTTAGTAAACATCAATGTTATCTCACAGAGAACACTTGAATCCTGGATATTTACACCTTACGATTTAAAAAGCATAAGTGTTGCCACCTTTTTCAAAATTTTATTTTCAACCTTTATGCATGCTAACATAATTCACCTATTATCAAATATGTTCTTTCTTCATCTTTTTGGCCGACTCGTTGAAAGGAAGTACGGCTCTGTAAGAACTATTATTATTTATTTAGTTGGTGGTTATATCTCAATGATAGCTAGTGGTTATTACTACGCAAACTTTTTAGGTCAACACCCCTATATGTTAGGTGCCTCAGGCGCAGTAATGGGTTTTGTTGGAGTTGCAATGTTAATAAACCCATTCAAGATTTCATTCTCAATGGGAATTCCCTTGCCAGTTGTCGTACTTGGTTGGCTCCAGATTGCATCAGATTTAACAGGAATTCTCTCTGTAGGTGATGTGAACCATGTTGCTCATCTTGCAGGAATGCTCTCGATGGTAATCCTAGTGTATTTGTTTTCATCTGATAGATCAGGAATGGGAAAGGGTCTCGCAATAAATCTCATATCAATTGTGCTAATTTTCTTTGCTAGAGGATTGTTTTCAAATCCATTTGATTTGAATTCAGTATTTTCAATAGTTAAAAATAGTTTAGGAAGTTAGTTTAAAAACTCTTCTTGTGAGCTTTCTTTAATTATTAACCTAATTTATAAGAATGAACTTAATTTATAATAATAGAACATAATAGGATAAAAAGATAAAGATGAAGTTTAAAAAATATATTCTTTCCCATTAATAAAGATGCTCTTAACAATATATTGTGGTTTTCTATCCATATTTAAATACATTTGGTAAATGAATCCTAAAAAAAACATTAAGAATCCTAACCCTAAAGATACCAATCCTATTAAAAGCCACAACTCTGCTCTAAGAAAGGTTCCTCTGAAATATAAGCTTAACGAGTAACCAAAAGATATCAATGAAACCAAAAAACCAATGATTGCCCATGTTCCGAAGAACAGAAATGGTCTCTTTGAATGCTTTTTGATGAATCGCACATACATAAGATCAATAACAGTTCTAAAGGCCTTCAAAGAATTATATTTACTCTTACCATAAATTCTTTTTCTTCCTACTACTTCTATCTCATTAATTTTAAAGCCCTTGATTAGAATAAGTGAGGGAATAAACCTATGAAGCTCACCAAAGATTTTCAGATTTTTAACTACAACCCTTTTATAGATTCTCAAACTCGAACTATGATCATGTATTTTTTCATTTAGCATAACATTTATCAACCAATTACCTATTCTTGAAATCAACCTTATGTTTCTGCTATCTGCTCTCTTCTTTCTATATGTTACAACAGTGTCATATCCCTTAAGGTTATTAATTAATCTTATAATATCTTTTGGATTATTCTGAAGATCTCCATCCATTGTAACTACAAATCTACCTTTTGAAAATCTAAAACCAGCATCAAAAGCACATGACTGTCCATAATTTGCTGCAAAATTAATAACCTTTAAATGTTTATCATTTATTTTCTTCAACACATCTAAGCTATTATCTGTTGAACCATCATTAACAAAAATAACCTCATAACTGTTACTAACTTTTCTCATAACATCCTTAATCTCGTTAAAAAGAACTTTGACATTCTTTTCCTCATTAAAAATAGGAATCACAATTGAGTAATCACACATTATTTTATCGTCATAAATCTTTTCATAAGGATTCTTAAAGATACTTCCCTCTGAGGTTGTTTCTTTAATCAATTTCATCTCCTTAATCATATTCTCATCTTTATTGGTGTCATGATTTTTGTTCATACCCTTACTTGAATTCTTATTTGAACTGATACTCATCTTCATCATCTATTAATCATCTTTATTATCTCTTAAGATTATTCATTTATCAATCATATTTTATATGGATATCCTTTAGGAAAGAGCTACAAAAACTATCTGAGTTTTAAAAGCCATTCCTTGTTGCTCAAAAACCATGAGACAAATCTTCTCATGCCCTCTTCAAAGTTAACCTTAGGTTCATAGTTTATCAATTCCTTTGCTTTAGTGATATCAGCAAAGGTATAAAAAACATCACTTTTTTGGATTCCTCCATCAATGATTTTGGCTTTTTTTCCTGTTTCTTTTTCAATAACATCAATAAGGTATGTTGTTTTAATCATTCTTGACGAACCAACATTTAATATTTCGCACTTAAAATTATCTAACTTCATAGAAACTATTTTATTAATCGCTTGAACAACATTTCCAACATAAGTGTTATCTCTGTAATTGATACCTTTGTTATATACGACAATATCTCTATCCAACATAACATTCTTTGTGAACTTAAAATAAGCCATATCTGGTCTGCCCCATTCACCAAAAACACTAAAAAATCTTAATCCAATACTTTTAAGACCATAATTCATAAAGTAAACCTTTGCTGTATGTTCCATTGCCCTCTTTGTCATTGCATAAATAGAACTTATTTCATTTATGGGATCGTCCTCTTTCATCTTATCAAAATGATTACTTTTATGACTATTGCTATTACTATCATCACTAAGATTTACTCCCCTGTTACCGTAAACAGATGATGATGAAGCATAGATAATTAAGTTCACTTTATCGGTCCTGGCAATTTCGCAGAGATTTATAAACCCGTTCAGATTTGTATTTACATACTTAATCGGAAATTTCATGCTATTTCTAACTCCAGCATATCCTGCAAGATGTATTATTATCTTCGGTACCTTATGAGTATTAATCTTTCTATCAACTCCATTAATCCCATCAAACGAATCAAAGATTTCTTTTAATCCACTAAAATCAGAAACATCAACCTCATAGAACTCATAATTCTTGTATCCCTTGAGTATGTTATTTCTTCTTTTTTTAATCTTAATATCATAGTAATCATTCATATTATCGATTCCTATAACCCTATATCCTCTCTCTAAAAAATTCTTTGAAACATGAAATCCAATAAACCCACAACTTCCAGTTACAATAACCATACTCTTAGTTTCATCATCAACCATTTTGTTCAACAACCCTGTTTTTTATTAATATAATCATTTTTTATTCATATCATTATTTTTATGTTTTATTCATTTTCATATTTTTGATTTTCTCTTTCTTCAAATCTTATATACATATCAATGCCAAATCATTATCAGTAATCTATTATGTTTTATTACCTTCCATTATCTTCCATCATATACTTATCACATAGTTCTAACAGAATCATAACTCAAATCTCAACAAACATTTCAATAAATTTATATATGACTCCTCCAAATTCAAATGACTTCTCAAATCTAAATGGTTTCCTGAATAAAAGTATTAACTTCATCTTAAACCTCTTAGGTTTGAATGAAATTAATTGAATAAAATTTAAAACTTTTCATAATTCTTTTAAACTCTCTTTTCCAATTATACACTAATAATTAAATCTTTTGATACTGTATTTTTATAAACCGTTCTAAAAACCCACATCATAAAATAGATTTGCAATCAAGTTTCAATTTCCTTTTTATAAACTATTCCAAATGGTTATTAACTACTTCATCCTATTTTAAATAGATTTTGTTATTATTTTGTTATTATTTTGTTATTATTTTTTCATTAATCATGCTCCCTGTATCTTTTTACAGATTCTATAGGTTCATCAAATCTTAGGTGTTTGCTTATCTGTATCAAAATTTATTTATATAAATTATCATTAAATTCATATTTATGATTATACTGATTCACTATTTCCGATTTATATTTTTCAATTCATTAATAGGTATCTTTTATACTTGAGAAATCAATAAAAAAGTTTTAATCACTGTTGAATATTAACAAAATATTTATAAGATTAACAAATTTATATTCTTTTGGTTTAACAAAAAAAACACAAACTTAAAAAATATCAATAAATAATAAAAAGTTAGTATGATAATTGATAGAATCATTGATTTAATGATAAAAGGTTGATTAGTAATCTCCTACAACCAATAGATAAATTAGAAAGAATTACAAATCAAAATAAAAAAGCTACTCTTTAAAAGGATATACAATGAGCAACAGCAAATTAAAAGACATTATAAGGGAAAAAATAAAGTATAAACGTAACTACGATGAGGTAAGAGAGTCCCTTATAAAAGAAGGATACTTAGAAGAAGAGTTCGAGAAGGAGTTAGATGAAATTATAAAAGAAGATGAACATGAAAAGAAAGATGAACTAAAGAAGAATTCGAGAAAAATCTTTGTTATTGAGGGATTTTCTAAATTTGGTAGTGGAATACTTTCAAATCAATATCTAAATGTTCTATTATATCTCTTAGTAAACACAAACTTATTTATTGTTGGATTAGTGACTACACTTAGATATGTTGTATCATTATTTGGTTCTTTTTATACTGAGAAAAGACTTCAATACCTCTCCCCAAGCAAGATAAAACTTTCACTTCTTGGATTTCTAATTGCAATTACTGCAACATTATTAGGCTATTCACTTGTAATAAAAAACGTAGTGCTTTTCATAGTATTCTTCGTTCTAATTGGCTATTTCTTAAATAGGTTCAATAAAACATACATTTCAATCTCATCTCAATTAGTAAAAAAAGAAAAGCGAAATTACCTATTCCGAAGACTTGCCTTTTTCATGATATCCTTTTCAATATTGGGCTTATTCATTGGTGCTTTTGTGCTCGATAGGATTAGTACAAAGGAATTCGTAAGTTCTTCACATTATCTTCCAGTAATATTTATCTTCTTAATCTATTCTACGGTATATTATATTGTCTCATTCATAATTTTATCATTTAAGGGACTAAGAGGTGTTCAAATAAATGAAAGGAAATCACTTCTAAGTGAATTGAAATCTTCTTTTGAAGATATCAAAATTTTCTTTAGGGATAGATTAATAGCTCTACTATTTGTTGCTGGTTTCCTGATGCTCTTTATAACCACAATTGGTAATTCATTTTACGGTATCTTTATATTCAATCAAATGAATGCTTTTGGTAATCTTAAATTTTTAAGGATTGCAATTATTTTTTCAGTTACTATAATTGCTTCCTTAATAGGACCATATATTGTTAGGATAAATTCTCATGGATCTGGGAAAATGGTTATGCTTGTTTTTGGGACATTTTTATCAGCGTTTTTACCATTCTTTTTGTCAATATATCCGTTAGTTCCTTTGACCAGTCCTTTTGCACCTTATCTTAATCTTTCTGTGATTGCTTTTGCTGCTCTTGTTAACTTTATAGGTGTGTCAATTGTTGGTACCGCCTTTGGTATGGTAGTTGTTGACTTAGTTCCTACTGATCATAGGAAAAAGTTTTTTAATTCAAACCAGGTTGCTTTAATCATACCAAGTTTGATTTTCATGCCAATTGCAAGTTACATTGCACAGGTTTTCGGATTAAAGGTATTGTTTATGACTCTTGCTCTGATGACAGTATTTTTAGTAACTCCACTATACTTCCTTATAATTGTAATCAGTGAAAGGAAAAAGAAACAGAGAATAAGAAACCTCATATAAATTAAAAGTAATTAAACTTACTTTAAAAAATCAAAAAAAGTTTAAAAATCAAAGAGTTTAATATATTTTTTGCTATATGTTTTTATAAATATCACTAAAATTAGAATTAGATGAACATGTAAATATGTAGACAAGTATAATTAATAAATGAACAAATTTAATAAACAAGATATAAACATTCAAAATCAACAAACATTAAAAATAAGGTGAAAAAAATGTTTAACAAAAGAGCGTTATCTCCATTAGTTGCAACAATGCTTTTAATAGCTTTTGCAGTATCTTTAGGAGTGGTGATAATAACTGTAATCAATTTGCTTTTAGTACCTGATTTGTGTTCGGGAGTTTCATTAACTCCATCAGGGGATTATAATCCAGTATGTTATACCTCGAATGGAAATAATAAGTTTTATAGAATTAATTTACTCTACCAGGGTAGTAGTTCAAATCTAATGAATGTAACAATTAATATGTTGGGCTCTTCAAGTCCCTATTCCTTTACAACCTATGCGAAATTAGCGAACAATAAACCTGTACCAGTGACATCTGGGCAGTTCTTCAGTGTTAAAAATATAAAATACTCTGTTAAGGACTATGGTGCTCTACAGAAAATTCAGGTTCTACCTGTTGTTATAGAAGGAAAAGCCATAAGTACGTGTTCTCCAGAGTTAGGTTTCACAATTGATGCAAACAAAATACCTCAATGTAAAAAGTAAGTATAAACAAATCAGATTTGAGATAGATTTGAGATGAAATTAATGAGAACTCGCTGTGATAATTGAAAATTGAAACTTCAAAACAGATTATAAACATATTATTGAAGGAGAATCTAAAGATATGTCTCAATTAATATGTATTGCTTAAGAGGTTTATCTTAGATACAACATATTCAGAGGGTTATGAATTTAATAAAAAGGGTTAAAAGTGAAAATTCTTACATTAGAAGCAAAGGCAAAGAATCTGAAACCATTTCCCAAGAAATATCTTAAACAACTGCCAAACAAAATAACCCTGCTGACAACAGTACAGTTTCTTGATATAACAAATGAAACTGCTGAGATGTTAAAAAAAGAAGGCAGGACTATTTATTTACCAAAAATGCTTCACTCTTACTACCCTGGGCAGATTTTAGGGTGCAGTTTAAACAAAATAGACAACGATTCAGACACTATTTTATTCATTGGTATTGGAGATTTTCACCCACTTGCTTTAATCAATAATGATAAAAAAGTGTATGTTTACAATCCTTTCAATCAGAACCTCAAAAGATATGATTTCAGAGAAATAAAGAAAAAAGATGCCATCAGAAAAAAGATAATTCTTGTAAAATTTATTAACGCAAAAAACATCGGAATCATCATTTCCCTAAAGTATGGACAGTTTTATAAGCATATTGAGACTAAAATAAATCTCTTAAAGCAGAAATATCCAGACAAAAAATATTATTACTTTATTTTTGACACAGTGAATTTAAACGAGTTTGTTAATTTTAATTTCATTGATTTCTTAATTAATTCTGCCTGCCCGAGAATAGCTCTCGATGATTATAAATCCTCACCTGTAACTCTTGCTAATATTGATGAACTAATGTCTATGCTATCAATTAAAAATCATTAGTTCGAAAAATTTATAAGTAGTTTATTATCCCTTAATTTAACAAGCTAAACAATATTTACTCTTTGAATTAAGGGGCCCGTAGCTTAGCCTGGTTGGAGCGCTGGTCTTATATGGCTTCGTTTCACACAACCTAAGATAATCAGAGGTCGGGGGTTCGAATCCCCTCGGGCCCACTTTTTTTCTTATATGCTTGCTATTTGTTTTTTTATCTACGTCTTAAATATTTTTTATACCACCAACTCTTATTTTAATCCCAAAAACGAGAGC
>CAZZHT010000016.1:2980-4961 GCA_964653825.1 uncultured Methanosarcinales archaeon | reverse complement strand
TTTTCCCTTTTGTTGAAAATCTCAATAAACTGCTTAAATAGATTTTCATTGGTATTTTCACTGTTCTTTTTCATAGCACTCTTTTGCTTTCTTATATCTTTTATTGCTTTCTCATAATATTTAATGCTAAAATTAATCTTAAGAATGTCATTGGGTTTTAACTCAGATGCATCCAGGTTATTTTTCTTAAGATAATCTGAAACAGCATGGTTCTTTGCCGAATTAACAACCTCCTTGATATCCGCACCAGAAAACCCATTACTCTCATCAACAATCTTATCAATATCTGTCTTTTTCAACTGGTTATCATTAAGATACAACCTAAAAATATCCTTTCTGTCATCTTTATTGGGATTAGGTACCTCTATAATCTTAGTAAATCTACCCGGTCTTATTAAACCAGGTTCAACTCCATTTATCTTATTTGTAGTGCCAATAATTAGGATTCTACTATTATCGTTCAAATGGTCCCACTCAGATTTAAACTGAGCAATCAGTTCTCGGGTATACTCGTTGGCCTCATTAGAAAAAACACCATCCAACTCATTGATTAATGCAACAACTCTACCACTCTTTTTAGTTTCACTTTTAAGGACATCAAACAAAGCTCCCAAATTCTTTTCGCTCTCACCATGATACTTAGAGACAATTTGTTTGAATGTAATCACATATAGAGGTGAATCTGTTACATTTGCAATAATATAAGCCAAACTCGTCTTGCCATTGCCTGGTGGGCCCCATAGGATAATCCCACTTGGAACTGTAATTCCTAATCTCTTTCCATAGACATCAACATTTTTTAGGGGATTACACACGAATTCCTTTAAATTTTCCTTAACCTCACTCAAACCACCCAAACTATCCCAATCATAAGCACTAAGAACCTCTTTATCAACCAGCTCAGCGAGATTATCACTTTTTTTCTTGTCATTACTACTGATACTACTTTTAACATTGTCATCATCAACATTTAAATCATTAATGTTATTGTTTATTTTCCTTGTGCCAGTTACCTCAGAATCCCCACCTATGCTAATATTGTATTTCTCCTGAAATTCATCAATAATTTTTAGCAATTCATCCTTTTGCTCATTTGAGACCTCTACAGTAATCTCATAATCTCTACCAGGTAGTTTGCCATAAGGTTGTTTTATAGTAAACACATAATCCCTGTTGTTTATCTTGGCAGAGAACCTTCCGCTAACCTGATAATAACTTGAACCACTTTTCTTGAAAACAGCTTTATTATAGGGATCCTCTACAACTCTCACCATATCACTTTTATCATTAATAAATTCGTAGAAATGTCTGATTTCATCATTACTGTATTCAAGTTTAACATTAACCTCATCCTGTTTTATGGTCTCAAAAAGTTCATCAATATAAGCCATATTATCTAATGATGAAATAACAGTGATATGTGCTGAATTTTTTCCTAACTTTGGGGCCTCAATACCAACAAAATACCTTTTAATCTGGGATTTTTCGTCATTAATTCCTATTAACATAGCAACATCTTCAGGAACAGTACCATACGAGTTCATACTATAAGAAGCTGAACCTTCTATTTTGATGTCCTTATCATTATCGTTAAATTTGGTCTTAGACATACTTCCTATACTGTATATTTTGCCATTTTTTCTCAATTCCTCCCAAAATCGTGCAAGTTGTCTCTCTGAATATGGCATTGTCTTATCTACTCTCACTAAATTTTTATAATCTGGGAACAGGTTATTGTTAACCTTACTTTCAAGATTACCCTCTCCTTTTTTAGTTCTATAAAGCCACATATAAATCCCTTTTAATTAATAAAATTTAATCTTCAAATCCGCTATTAAATCTAATTTAGTTTTTATTTTTAGATTTACAAAATGATATTTAAATCTTTTCAAAGAAACTACTAATCAATAACAACATCAGAAATAACAATAAATCGAGTTTTCATAATAAAAATCCAAAAAAGAAGCAAAATGAATAAAAA
>CAZZHT010000016.1:1357-2880 GCA_964653825.1 uncultured Methanosarcinales archaeon | reverse complement strand
CACAATTAAAAACAAAAAGAACCATGAAACACTACTGTATATGAATTTTCCTACATTCTTTTTCTTCTTAAATAGTGATGATGTTAATGCTTCAAACATAAAGCCCCCATCAAGCATAAGTCCTGTTGACTTTGAGCCCATTGGTAGCAAATTAAACAGACCAATACCAAGGTTTAACAACATAAACCAAAAAACAAAGATATATATTGGATTGATGAGCCAAGAATAAGGATAGTTTCCAAGCGGTTTTGATTCTGAGAAGAAACCACCCAAAAAAGTAGAGTTATCTGTTCCTAGTTTTTTAGCCAATTTAACTTGATATACCTTTGAATTGTTCAAAGTGATATTGATAACACTTCCAGGATGATCATTTTTAATGATTGCCTTAAGGGTATTGGTACGGTTGAAGTCATACTTTTTACTTTCTATACTGATGTTATTTATCTTTATGATAGTTGAATTCACTGGAACGCCTGCCAGTTTCAAAGGTGATGTTACATTATCTGGAGAATAGTACTTGATTATCTTTAATTGAGATGGTACTGTTAAAGCCCCACCATTCCATATATTGGCATTGATATAACTGACATGAGCTGCTTGTATAATTAGAGGATTTAAGACAAAGATAAGTAACAGAATTGATAAAAATCCTAAAACAATATTGGCAAACGGACCAGCAGCATATACAGAGATTCTTTGATATGCTTTCTTCTTTTCAAGTTGTTTATCATCAGGTTCAACAAATGCCGCTGGTAGTATTGGTACTAATATTGCAAGTATTGCAAATCCACTTGACTTTATTTTGATTTTGTGGCTACTTGCTACGATTCCATGAGAACTCTCATGAAAAATCATAAGTAAGAATAAACTAATCAACCAATAAAAGAAGGGGACATAGAGCACACCCTTTGCCTTAAAAGGCATAACAATTGAGGGACCAACAGGAGTAGTAGCAGGATGTGCTATGAGCATATAACTATAAACAATAATAATGTATGAGGTATAAATCATTGCTGAAAATCCCACAGCAATTGCAATATATCCATACCAGTGAACAAAGGTTCTATGTTTCCTTGAAAAATCTTTCATAAACTTTAAACCTAACTTTGTCCTATAGAGAATGAAATAAAAAACATATGGGATAAAGTTTTGGATTTCAATTTCCTTTCTCTTTTTCCATACAAAATATATGATTATTCCTACAAATATAATCAAAGGTAACCATTCGCTATAAAAATCACTCATAAAAGTCAATCTCATTCACCCGTTTATATTATTAATTTATATTAATACTCAGCATTTATTATGCTGTATCCAACTAATCATTTAATTTAAAGTAAAGTTTGATTTAAATCAACAAACAAAAAATATACTTAAACGCCACTTTGTTTTGTTTATATATTTTTCTAATTATTATGTGATAATTAATTGTATTATGTAAATGTACATTGTAAAAGTATAATGTTTTAAGTTGTATCAGAAAATCAAACTCAGTATCAAATAAATAATCTATAAACATCACC
>CAZZHT010000016.1:0-1257 GCA_964653825.1 uncultured Methanosarcinales archaeon | reverse complement strand
AGGTAGATTCTTGAAAAACCAATGAGAAAAATAAAAAAACTATTGACAAAAACAAAAATGCTTTTTTGTAACCTTGTTTTAAAATAGCTGTAAAAAACAAACATTAGAAGTACAAAAAATACGAACGCAAAAGTAGCATGTCCACTCGGAAATGAAAAACTGCTTTCATGATACAAAGCATCCAAAGGTCTTTCTCTTTTAATAGCATTTTTTATAATTGGAACAAGGAACATTGTAAGAACAATTGATATTAAGACCATCAAAAATCTAAAAAATTTCTTTACTCTTGAAAGGTAATACAGTATTACTGTTGAAAACAAAATCAAATTAAATGGAGAGAAGATTGCGCTTATCAAAAGCATAAATTCATTCATATTCCTACTCCATAGATGCATAACATAATAATTTGCATTACCATCAATAATACTGATAAAGCTATTTTGATTTCCATTAGCTATAAGAATCATAATATTAATGAATAATATCAATGAAAACAAATTCAAGATAGTAACCCATAGGTGATATTTCTTGAATATATTTTTATAGTGGAGATAAAAATAAATAAACAGCAACAGCACAACTATAGTTATACCGATTCCGATAAACCTTCCAAATACCCTCGCGAAGTATTCATAGCCCTTTCCTAAAATATATCCAGCACTTACAGATGCAAAGGCCCAGAGAAAAGAAGCAATTGCAGAGTAAATAAGGTACTTGTATGTTTTTAGACCTGATGCTCCAAGCATCATAGGAATCAACATCCTTGTTATAGAGGTATACTTTCCAAAGACAATAGCCCATCCTGAGTACTTTTGTACCATTTCCTCTGATTCTCTTGTCTCTTTCTTAGTCATGAAAAAAATTTTTTTCTTTCTAAGTATACGAACATTGATTTTTTTACCAATAATGAAACCAACAAAATCCCCAATAAAGGTAAACAAAAATACCAGAAAGGTAAAAGCAAAAAAATCAAATAAGCCCTGAGAAACAAGAAATCCTCCAATTAATGTTAATGTTTGCTCTTGAAAGAAAACGCCCAAAAAAGGTAACTCTCCGAGAAAACAATATAATAAGATTATAAAGAGTCCATAAGTACGAACAAGGTACATACCGTAACTTGATAACAGACTACTTAACATAAAGGAAAACAGATGACATTACATATATAAATCTTACTCTTAAAGATTTAAGAAGAGTAAAAAAGTAGTTAAAGTCATAGTCCTTAAAGATAAAGTAAACATAAGGAATCTCATCAAA
>CAZZHT010000015.1:0-15563 GCA_964653825.1 uncultured Methanosarcinales archaeon | reverse complement strand
TAATATTTTATAATTCTTATTATATCCAATAATTCATATCTTTTGAAGTATGCCCAATATTTTATTGACCTTTTTTAGCAGAATCATAGGGATTAGAATGTGTTTTTCTTTTTATGATTATTGAATTTCCTATAATCTTAACAATCTCTGAGTTGGTTTTTTTAGAAAGTAAGAGAGCCACTTCTTTTTTATATTGCCTTGGTTCTACTGAAATGTTTAGTGAATCAAAGAAACTGCTTAAAATCTTTATCTTTACAATGCTCTTCTTTTTAAGTTGTGTTATGATTTCTTTTATAAGGGTTTCTTTTATTCCACTTTTGCCAATTCTAAAGCTTGGTTTGATTTGATATGATTTCATGCTTTTTGAGAGTTCGTTACTCTTTATTAAGGTTTTATGTTTTTTATGTTTTTTCAATAGATTTCTATATCTTTTCTTCTTTCTGCCTTTTTAATTCCTCAACATGTTTTATTTTCTCATCTAAAATGGATGATATTCCTGTGTATGTTTTTTCTAATAGAGCAGAGGCATGTTGTCCTCCAAGAAGATGGGGTACAATTACATAATCAGCGCCTTTTTCATAGAGTTCAAGAGCATCATCAATCTGGGTTGCAGTTAGGAAAATGATTGTATTCTTATGCCTGCTTTTTATTAGATTAATCAAATCTATGCTGGATTTAGTGTCAGGCACAGTTGAAACAACTATTTCAAGCTTTTCAAGGTTTAAAGAGTTGATTAATTCAGGATCTGAGATATCCCCATAAACAACAGGAATACCTTTATGCATTAAGCGAATTACTGTTTCGGGATTGTAGTCAACAACAAGGGTCTTTAATTTTAGTTTTGTGAGTTGTTCGTAGATACTGTAACCAATCCTGTGATAACCGCAGAGCAGTGCTGTGTAACTTTTATCAGTGTTGATGGATAAGAGAGAATCGAGGTTACTTCTTTTGTGATTTATTTTCTCAAAAGATTCAAGGAATTTCATGTGCTTACCAAAAACTGAGTAGAGATTACTGCTGTACTTAATAAAGTATGAACTTAAAGATATAGAGATCAGAGTACTTAAAATGATTACTGAGAATATTGAATCACTGATGACATGCTGGGATAATCCCTGATAAGAGATTATTAAACCAAATTCTGAAACCTGACTCATTGAAATACCGGTTAGGAAGCTAATTCTGCGTTTGTATCCAAATATTGCGATAGTTATTATGGTTATTAGTGGTTTTATAAATACTACTAAAACCAATATGAGTAAAAGGAGTATGATTGAATTAGACAACATACTGAGCTTGAGCTGGATTCCTAAAGTTACAAAGAATATTAATACAAAAAAGTCCTTTAAGGAAACCATCTTGGCAGAAATCTCTGTTTTATAGGGTGTTGAGGCAATTATTAGACCTGCTAGAAATGCACCTATTGTTATTGAAAATCCAGGCAGTATAGTCGAAAGTGAATGCGTTGTAGGATTAAAACCAAACAATTCTAGAATAAACATGAAAATAAAGCCAATGTACTGACCTAAGATGGAATAGAGAAAACTGATTCCAACTGCTACTAAGAGTAAGAGTTCCTGGCTTTTAGCTCCAACCTTTAACATGGGCTTCAAAAAAAGCTTTGAAATCAAAAATATTATACCTAAGAAAATAAATGCCTTCAATACAGATAAAAATATACTAGAAAATGTGAAAGAGGATGTCAAAAAAGGCATGATGGCAATCGCTATTACATCTTGAAGAATTAGGATACCTACAATAATCCTGCCGTGAAGGGTCTCTAATTCACCTTTATCCATTAAGAGTTTTACTGCGACTGTTGTTGATGAGAAAGAGAGTATTATTGCAAGATAAATGGATACTATCTGATTAAGACCATAGAACTTTGATATCAGAAACATTATTAGAAAGGATAGGAAAGTGGATATTATTCCGCCATAGATTGCTACATTCTTCACAATGTTTAGTTTTTTGAATTCGAGATTAAGGCCTACACTAAAGAGCATAAAAGCAATTCCTATTTCTGAGATTGTTGATATTGTTGTGATGTCTGTGTTTAGAAAGTGAGTCATAAGGGGCCTTAAGGCGATACCTGCAACAATGTATGCTGGAATTAGTGGCTGTTTTAATAATTTTGCAATGATTCCAGTAATCATGCCAAATATGAATATCACTGCGAAATCCAAATAAATATCCCCTGTTAGTAATGTTAGCAATTCCATGATACCACAAGAATCATTTGTAATTTAGTTTTGTAACGTTCTGTGACTTGATTGATTACCTTTAAGATATTGGTTACCATTAAGATTTATTATAATCAACAGAGATTGAATCAGTAGATGAAATTAAATAACAGATAAACTAAATAATGTTTAATATTAAGAGTAAGTAAATTTTTAACGAAATAATTATTGATTTAAGTTGACTAATCACATGATGAATTATTGATATTAACCAATGCGAATATTAAACAAAATGGCATGATTATCCTATCAGTATAATTATTTGTTTGTATAATTGTTAGTTTTATAGATTATCTCTTTTATAGTATTAGTTCAATCAAATGCCTTTTTAAAAATTTGTTAATACTTTAGAGTCATTAAATTAAAAATTGTCTCAAAGAAAATATTTTTATTTTTAAGGGATAACAAAAGTTTTTAAACAAAATGAGATAATGTTTGAGTAATATGTTCAGTTTTTTCAAAAAGAAAAAGGATAAAAGTGAAATTCCACATTTGAACTACAACGATGCATCTATTAAAAATATTCTTTCAAGCAATGATGATGACATGAATGATATTGAGAAGGATTTAGCGCAAGACCTTAAAAAGGAACTTGCTGCAATTGATGAAAGTGATGTAACATCCAGATCAGAAGAAGAGATTCATGCAATACTTGAGAGAGTAAAAAGCCTTAAAGAGCTTAAGAATATCATTGCTGAGTTAAGTGATTTTGAGTTCAAAAGGTTATCTGAGGACAGTGATTTTCACAAGTGGTTGAACAATGTTATAAAGGATCAGTCCCTTGCCCTTGAGCTACAGATTCTTAGGAATAAAGATATTTTCATAAAGAAACTTGATAATTATATCAAGAGTAAAGGTGATGTCAAACTCAATCCAATGAATAAAATCAAGAAAGAACTACAAAAGGTTGAATTTACTAAGGATGTAACGCCTGAGGAAGCACTCAATCTATTAAAAGATACCAGAATAGAACATTATTTCTTACTTCACGGCCTAAGTGCTATTAAGAATCTTGAGGAACTAAAAGATAATTTAGAATACATGCCCGATAGGATTTTTAGTTATCATGTTAATAATAAAAAGAACGATTTCTATGAATGGGTGAAAAATATAATTAAAGATAAACAATTAGCCGAAAAGATTAAGGATGTTAAAGATAGAGAAGTTATGAGTTACATTGTCGGGGAGAGAATTAAGCAGCTTAAAGAGATAGGAAATGGTATTTACTTGAATAAGAATTCTAATGAGAATAATAGAGAAAATAAAGAGAATAAAGGAAACGAGGTCAATACCACACAGAATAATGATAACAATAATAAGAATAATTTTAATAATAACGACCATAATAATGAAATCAATAATCTGAACGGCAATAATTTTAGTGAGAATTTTAATGAGAATAAAAGTATTAATGATAGTAGTAACAATAGTGAAAATGATACTGAAAATAATAGCATCAGTGACAACAATAACGATAAGAGTAGTAATACTTATGAAGAATTCAGCAATGTAACAAAAGGTAACAGTACGATAAATAATGATAGAAAAAATAATGAAGAATCTCATAATGAGGTAAATAAGGTAAAAGAAACAGATAATGAGAGCAATTCAAAAAAAAAATCTAATGATTATATATTTATCAAAGATCATGCCATTTATAATTTAAGAGAACTGGTATATAATTTAAAGATTATAAGTGACAATGATTTTTATAGTTATGTTCTTCCTAATAATTCAGTTAGAGAATGGTTGAGTCATCAAATAGAGAATCCAGATGTTATCAATAAGCTGTATAAGGAGACAAATAAATCCTTTTGGATTGAAGAGTTAAAAAAGATAGTTCTGAGTAAAGAGGATAAGTCAGTTAAAGATAAGAAAACTCTTGAGAATGGAAACAATTCTAACGTTGTGAGAGAAGAGAATAATGACAACAATAATAAGAATAATAACAATAATAGCAATAATGATTACAATAATAATGTTAACCACCAGATAAAAGAATCAAATTATGATGCCAAAACAAAAACGGATAAAGTAAATTCTACAAAAGAAAATAAAGTTCAGCATGCTTATCATGATAAGACAGAGCTGGGAAAACTGAACGACGAACTGAAGGAAATTCTTAAATCAGGGAATAGGAAAAAAATAGAGGAAAATAATAGGAACACTACAGAAGGTAAGGATAAAAAGAATAGTAGAGGGAATAATGAATATCATGAGGGATTTGAGAGTGAGATTAGTGATGAAAGGAGTAATGAAATTAGTAATAATATTGATAACAATGGTGAGTCATCAACATTTACTCAGAGTGTATTAAATAAAGACAAAAAAGGCCCTTTTGATAATTCTTTTAATTCAACAGTTGATTCAGAAGAATCAAGAGTCAGCAAAAGTGATAATTATCAAAACAACAGTCAGAATAGTAATCAAAATGAAACAATCTCAAACAAAAGCGCAATCAAACCAAATGGAGAGAACAGTATTGAAAATGGAGAAAATGGAACAGAGACAAGCAAGAATCCTATAAATAATAGGAATAACACAGATTCTACAGGAGTTACGACAGATACAAATCACACAAGCGTTATAGATAACATGAGCAGCGTGAGAAATACAAAGGTGTCAAAAAAGGTGTCAAAGGTTGATAAGGAGTTGGAAGATAGAAAACAACTGTTAAAAGAGATTATGGATGAGATTCTTGAGAAGAAGAGAACTGCCAAATGGATGGAAGCGAGTTTGAAAGATATTAAAAAGGAATTCGAGAGGGTTAAGGATTTAAAATCAGAAATTGAAGATTTAAAGGTTAAAAAGAGTAAGATTGAGGAAGCACTCAAGAAAGATGAGGAAAAATTAAGTAAGAATGTTAGTGCTGAAAGTTATAATCAATTAAAATCTGAGTTAGAGAAACTTAAAGGTGATATTGAAAACCTAAAAAAAGAGAGAGAAAGTGAGGAGAGAAAGCTAAACGATAAGAAAGAGGAGCTCAATGAAATCGTCTCTCAGGTTTATAGTTCTAAGAATGAAAAGAATAGTTTGGATGCTGCAATTAATGAGCTTAAAACTGCTCAACAAAACCTTATTAGTGAACTCAATGACAAGCAGAAGGAACTGAATGAGGTTAACAAGAAAATTGAGGAGAATAAAAATAAGCTTGAAAATGAGTACAATCTTGAGCCGGTGAAGGAGAAATGGAATGAGCTTAATAGTAAGATTGATGAGCTTAGTAAGGAGGTTCTTGAAAAGAACAGCTCTCTTGAAAAGGTTAATCACGAGCTTGGTTTAAAACATCAAGAGATTCAAGAATTAGTAAATAAGAAAGGAGAATTGAATGATGAAATCAATAAATTAAATGAAAGAAAAGCATCTCTAAGCAGTGAGATTGAAGAGAAAAAGAAAGAGGTTGATTCGATTAATGAGAAACTCAAAGAGATTAAGGACAATATCAGTGTTCAAGATAACTTGTTGAAGGAGAAACAAGCTCAATTAGAGAGTGTTACTAAGAATCTCGAAAGTGCAAAGGGAGATTTAACAAATATAAGGAGTGAAATTGAATCAAAGTTAAAAGAGAAGGATAATGTTGAACTCCAGTTGAATAATTTGAAGAAGGAGTTAGATGAAACTGAACCAAAACTAAAAGAGCAAAAGGATATTCTTAATAAAATCAATGATGAACTCAATAACCTAAAGAATACAAAAGTAGAGAAAGAGAAAGAGATTAATGAGCTTAATAAGAAGTACGATGAATTAAAGGACGAGGCCGAAAAGAGTGCTACAGAGATTTACAACCTTAAACAACAAGAGGAGGATGAGAAAAAAGAACTCTCAAATATTATGATTGAGATTGATAAGAGGAAAAAGGAGAAAGAATATCTTGACAAGAGTATTGAAGATGCTAAGCATTTGATTGAAACAAAGTACAATGTTGATAAGTTAAGGGCAGAGGCAGATCAAATTTTGTCAGAGATAGACGAATTGAAGAAGGATAAGGCAAATCTGATTTATCAGGTTCAAAGTTTAAAATTACAGATGAATAAGTTAAGCTCGCAGCTAAAGAGTGTTGATGATAAACTCAATAACGATAGAAAAGAGATAAATTCTATTGAAAGCAGGATAATCGAGAGAACAGAAGCAATGAACGAACTTGATAAGATTATTAAAGAGAAGAATATTGAGTTATCTTCACTTGAATTGAATTTAAAGGATAAGAAGAGAGAGTTGGATGAAATTAAAGATGAAATTGCGAAAAATAATAAAACAAAGGAGGAACTTGAGAATAAGATACAAACTGAATTGAATAGTATTGTTAGCAGAGTGCCTGTAAGTGATAACAACAACAGCAATGTTACCAATGGTAAGAAATCAGAAGTTAATGTTTTAGCACCTTATGTGAAGAGTAATATAGATGAGGCAATTTCAGAAGATGAAGTAGAAAAAGAAAATGAACTTGATAGTATCTTTGAAAAAAGAATGAATCAGAGTATACATGAGATTATACAACAGCTAACCCAGGGAAAGGTTAAAGAGGCGCAGACCAGAATCAATGAATTGAAATCAATGCTCGCTTCTAGAAAGGATATAAGTCCTAATGTTATTAAAAAGATAAATTATGAATTGATTCGACTTGAGTTAGAAATTAAGATTAGCCAAATTGAGAAAAATGTATAATTTTAAGATAAGATTCATATAATAATCTGATAATCATAGAAGATAATGATATCATAGAGAGTAGGTAATTACATCGTAAATAATATATCATTAGATTATAAAAAGTACACAATTGTGAAAATGGGATTTCTTACGAGAAAGAGATGGGATAGAGATCTCGAACATATTAGTTTGAGAATCAATGAGCTTGAGAAAGAAGAGGAAACTATCGATTCTCTAATGTCAAAGTTAAAGAAGGTTTTAGATACAGAAGTTGCTCTGTCTCCTAATGTTAAGAGCGAGATTAAAAGTAGCAAGAGTAACAAAACTAGTTCTAAGGTAAAGAGAAAAAGAAATAGAACTAAAAAGGTTAAAAGATAAAAGGAAATTAAAATGTGGCAAAGGTCATTATCCCATAACAATAGTTTTAGCATCAATAAAAATAAAAGGGCAATAACTTCCCTTGATGTGATTATTATGTTGATTATTGCCTTTGTTACTCTATTTATTGTGATTGCATTCATTAGCGGTTTTTTTAGTAAAATAAAATTAGGATAAAGTTAAAGGAATGAAACTAATCATTACTTTATGGTGACAATAAAAATTTAAATAAAAGTTTAAGTAGTGTGCTAAATAGTATATTATTATACTGAAAAGTATCAAGAAAGGAGGAATCAAAATGGTGAATAGATTATTATTATCCAATAAGAAGAACTTTAGGGCCAATAAGAGGGCAATGACTTCTATTGATTTAATAATTACCTTAATTATTGCTTTTGTTACTCTATTTATTGTGATTGCATTTATCAAAGGTTTTTTTAGTAAAATCACATTTCCATCAGTAGTTGAAAAACCAACAGCAGATAATCCAATGACTTTCTCTTTTAGGAATACACTGACTGTTGTGAAGGGAAAAGTTGCTGGAATAAGCATTGAGGTTTATAACAATGGAGATCGACCTCTGAATGAGAATGATAAACCTATAATTACATGCAATGGCTTCTCAAGCTCCCCTACTCTGAATACAGTTTCAAGTGGGTACAATGTTTCAATAGGAAGCGTTAGTGGAAAGTATGAGGTCCAAATTGATACGAGTAACTTAGATAAAGGAGATTATAGTTGTTTAGCAAAGATTGCTTCTATTCAAGGTCAGTTTAAATTACATGTTAAGTAATTCTTTAAAAAGGTTTAATTTTTGATTATTTTTTTGAATTTGTTAATTTTTTCTTTTGTTCCCATAACATACGATCTCTGAGAGAAAATTCGCAACCACAGTAATTCTGCCTATAGAGGTTTAATTCTTCTGAGAGTTGAACACTTCTAAGGAAGCCATTTTTCTTTTTAAAATCGTACTCTAAAAAATGAATGTTGTACTCAGAGGATAGCTTTCTACCGTAATCATTTATGAATGATGCCTTTTTTTGGGGACCTGTTGTTAAAGTAGTAGTTACTGTATGATAGCCATTGTTACGGGCGAATTCAAATGTGGCTTTTAATCTGTATTTGTAACAGATGTGGCATCTCTCACCGCCCTCTGCATCATCTTCATGACCTTTTACAGAAGCTCTCCACCTCATGTGCTCTTTTAGATAGGTTTCCCTATCTTCAAAAGGAATGATTACCTTTAAGTTATATGCTTTAGATAATTTTTTAACATTATTCAGACGAAGTAGGTATTCTTTATAAGGAGCAGTATTCGGATTATAGTAGAATAAGATTGGTTCAAAATTGTCAGCTCTTAAACGCTCAACTGCTATTGTTGAACAGGGCGCACAACAGGAATGAACTAATACTTCTGTTGGTTTCGCTGCGTTTGTCGGATAGCTTGCTATTTCTTTTGTTGCATGCTTTGAATTGATTCTCCTTAATCTATTGAAGCTGTTAATAATTTCACCTTTCTCTATGTTTTAAGGGTTTTTGGGTTTTTGGGTTTTTGGGTTTTCGGATTTTAGTGTTTTAGGTTTTACTTTTAGGTTTTTAGATTTTCATCTGGCCATTGTATAATTTAATTATAGTATTTATTGTATTTATAGTATTTATTGTACCGTATTCATTGCACAAAATTATGTGCAAAATTGGTATTAAATCATGAAACTCAGTGATAGTATTTGTTTACAAAGGGTATTAAAGCCATTAATATTCCATAATAAGTAAGTTCCTCTCTGTTAGTCACTTCGTTGGATAAGATACCTACTGCACCGTATTTCTTTTTTGTATCCTTTTCGTTCGTTAAAGAGTCAATAAGGGGCCCTAATTCATTACCCTGAAAAATCTTATCGGTTATCTCTGGTGGTAATTCAAAGGCAGGTGAGAAACCATAGTGTTTTTCAAGTTTGTTGTTCATGATTACTATTGCTGAAAAAGATAGCCCCCTATCTGAATAATTCATAACCCCGCTTTCGATAGCAACATAGTAATCACAGTCCGGAAATATTTCCTTTATTCTATAAACTCTATTAAGAGCACCCTTTACTGCTTCATCATTTAAGGGCTGAGAACTTACATTAGAGTTAACCTCCGAGTGAAATAGTTCTAAGTCATTAAAGAATTTAGCAAATACCTTTTTGACTGAATTTACCTTTAATGGATTATTAGAAGCAACTGCGATTTTCATGATTGTATTGGTAGTTAAGAGGTGCTTTTATATTTTATCTATCTTTATTTATGCTTTTAGTTGTGTACCAAGTTTTTTTAATTGTAGTAAATGTTTTTGGTTGTCTCAATATTTGTATTTTCTACCCAGTGACAAAAATGGAAAAGTATATAAATGATAAATAATAATCCTAAATACATCACAAACCTCAATGGAGAATTACTTTAGAAATAATTACTTTGAAAAGAGTTGAAAGGAGGAAAGTAAGAGAAAATGGATATCTCTAACACAATAAAGGAAGAAAAAGAGGGTAATAATCTTAGGGATAATTTTAGTAATCTTGAGAGTATTCTTGATGAATACAAGAGTTTGAAGATTCAAGATAAATTTATTAAATCAAAAATTGAGGAAAACGATAAAAAGATTAGTGGGTTTGTTAAGAGCATGTTTTATTATTCATTAGGAATGTTGTCACTTAAAACCTTTGAGTTTATATCAAAGTATATTTTTAAGGAGCCAAAATCAGAACGTATTATGGTTAGATATGCTGAACATGGGTTCACACATATGGAAGAAAGAGGTCTCGAAGAATCAAATAAGGCCTACCCTCAGAACCTCGGATATAGTGAGAGATTAAGGATAAATCATAAAAATCATAAAAAACTTGAAGACCAATTCTTAAGGAATTTTATTGTTTATGAAGGTAGTGAGAAGGATTTGAGTAAGAAATATAAAGTGGAACTTGAAAGAGTTGAAGATGACAAGTTTGGTTCATTGAGTGTTTTAAAAAAGAAAGACAGGGTTGTTATTGTTTCTGATGTTAATCCAAATGAACTTATGAATCAGGAAATCATAGGTATTGTGGATTATAAAAAGATTAGCTACGGGCAGTTATTGTCAGAAATGTATGATATAAATGATAGTGTCTTTCCAAATTCAAATTCAAGCTTTGGTTTTAATGTGACTGTTGATGTTTATAATGGGAAAGCGATTAGGTTTAAAGTTAACAGTATTAACAGTGATTCAAAGAGCAATGAATCATGAGAAATAAACAATAAGAAATGAATAATAAGATAATGTATAAGTGCTTTGAAAGCACAGAAATAATAAGTTTTAAATAGGATTAATTACTACTTTTTTGGAGTTAAAATGAAACAGATGAATTTTATATATTAATAAGAATGATATATTAATAAGAATAGATTCTGTTAATCTGGATAGGATTATGATAGTGTCAAAACCATACTGATACTATATCGATTTTGTTGTTGTTTAAATCACTAAAAAAGATAAGGATTTAAAATGGCTGTGGAGTATTATAAAAGGATATTTTTTGTTGGTAATAAAGAACTATACGATAGGGCTGTGAAAGAGTTTGGAGAATATGCTGATGAAATGAAGTTGGAATTTCATTATAAGAGTCATCTTCCGTATAGGACATTGGATGAAGGCCTAATTACTGATTATTTTTTCATTGATTATAATAGAGTTGAAGATGTTTTTTATCGGAGAGATTCAAAAGAAATGCGAGACAATTTAGTTAAGCTTGTTAAGAAAGAAAGGGCATGGATTATGAGCGATAATCCCAAAAAGGAGATTCAACACATTACTGGAGCATCAACAAAGAGGTGGGAATCGATTAAGACAGTACCTTACAGTGAAATAGAAAGAAAAATCTTTGATATTGAATTTGATAATGCAATTGAGTGACTGGATAGACAGAATAATTAAGTGAATCGTTAAAGAAATAATTATGTAAGTAAATAAGAGAGTCGTTATGTGAATAACCAACTTAACAACTAATAAGGAATTAATTGAAAAGTAACGAAATTAAAAGATGATAAAAAACATAGGGGTTAATACCAAAATCATGAGAAACCATAAAAATAAGAGAGGAATTAAATATGATTGAACAGGATAAACTGGCTAAAATCAATGAGAAAACTATTGAATTTTATGTTGATAAGAATATTAATGTTTATGATACTCTTAGAAATATAAGCATAATAAAGAGAGGGTTAGATTGGTTCGCAACAGGAAGATTCGGTTTGGATATGTTATTGGATAATGATCTGAGTAAAGTTGATGTTTATTCTGTATATGTCCCAGAATTTGAAGAGAAATCCTGGATTTCATTTTTGTCAGAACATCGTTATCAAAGAATTGATGAAAATAGCAATAAAATGACTTCTCTATCAGTTATTGTTACAAATGATTACAATACTCTTTTAAAGAGTTTCGTGGATTACAGAAGAAAAAACATGCATTCAAAGTTTGATATTAAGCTAAGAAGCACAAGGTATCTTCTTAGGGTTTTAAGCGATATTTCTGAAGGGGACTATTTAAATGAGGTACTTAACAAGTTAGATGAGATTAAGTTAAATCATGATAAAACTAATGATGCTAATGAAGAAAGATTATATGAAAAAGCAATTAATACCTTGAGGAATGAAATTCTAAATAAAAGCAATATAAAAAGGATTGATAATTACAGTGATAGTTTGGGTTTTAGAGAGAAGATGAAAAACATATCCAGTAGTGATTATCAAAAAAAAGTTGAACAGTTTATCAAGCATAATTTCTGTAGCATTAATGGTATAAACAAGAAAAAACCAGAGTTAATATCAATTAATAAGTTAAGGTACGACCTGAAGTTCTATGCCCCAAGGTACAGGAATGAGGCAATGGAAGGTTTTGTTAATGATTTTGAGGAGTTCTTTTATAAGCTTTTTAAGGATTGATGTCTCTTAGGAATCGTCTTACAGTGTTGATTATGTGCTCTTTCTGCGTGGATAGAATTTCCGCAGATTGCTTTATTATTTCTCTGTTTGATAGGGATTCAGTTCCCTTTGATGTTAGAGTAGGATCAAGAGTCCTTTTCTTCTTCTTTATTAGTTTCCATTTCTTTAGAAGTTCTTTCACTCTCGGAACGATATCAATAGTTTCACAATTCAATAAATCTTTTAGTTCGTTAATTATCTCCTGCTCGTGTTTTTCAATCCTTTCAACAGCTTTTCCAGCGACTAACTCTATCCTGATAACACCATCCTGAACCTTTGTTGTTTTTATAATCCTTATTGAGCCAACTTCACCTGTGAGATCAACATGAGTACCACCACAGGCCTCTACATCCCAGTTAGGAATTTCCACAATTCTAAGGACTTTGCCAGGAACAAATCCTCCTTGATATATTCTAAATCCATAACGGGCTTCTGCTGCTTCCCTTGCCATCATCGATTTATATACGGGAAGATTCTGCTCTATGATGCTGTTGGAAAGATGTTCAATTTCATTTATCTCTTTGTCTGTTAGAAGAGCATAGTGGGTGATATCCAATCTTGCTTTTTCAAAGGTTTTAGATGCACCTGCCTGCCAAACATGGCTCCCTAATAGATGACGACAGGCGCCGTTAACGATATGAACAGCTGTGTGGTGCTGAGTTAATTGGAGTCGATGCTCGAAGTCAATGCTACAAACAACTTCATCTCCTTCTTTGAAAGAGGGTGATTCTTTTAGCTCATGAATTATTTTACCATTGTATTTGAAGATATCCTTTACTTCCTGGTTATTAATGATACCTTTATCATGAATTTGCCCACCAGAGGTAGGATAAAATGCTGTTTTATTGAGAATCACATAATTGTCTATTATTTTCAGAACTTTTGCCTTGAAATCAGTCAGTTTAAAATCATCAAAGTAGAGAATCTCTGTGTTCTTTATGTTTGAGATGTCATAAGGAAATAATCTCTTTGTTTTGGTTTTCTCGAATTTAGTGCTTTGGTGAATCTCATTGAGTTTTGAATAGAAGTTCTTTGACATCCCAAGAGTTACGTTTGATTTTGTGTTCTCTATTGTTTTTTCTATTTCTTCAGGAAGGATACCGTAACTGTCGTAGAGTTTTATGAGTTTGTCTTCATCGATGTGTTCTGATTTTTTGATTAGATTTATGATTATTTGCTGGTTTTTTTTCTTTGTTTCTCTGTATTTATCTATTTCAACATTAATTATTTTCTTTATTTCTTCAAGATTTTCAGTTAACTCGGGATACATTGGTTTGAGATAATTGGCATGAATCTCGAAAATCTTACCCCAGTCAATAGGTATGTTATATTTTTTGGCAAGGTCATAAGCCCTTCTGAATATAACTCTAAGGTTGTATCCACCACCCACATTGGATGGCAATGCACCATCGTTAAGAGCATATAGGAGAGTCCTTGTATGATCTGCGATGGAAGCAATTGCTGAAAAGGCATGAACATTATTTTTCAATTCGTTAATGTTTATTTTTATGTCACTACTTATTTTTTCCCACATCTGTTCTATGTTTTTTACTTCATCGGAGTTAAGTTTTCCTGAATAAGGTACAAATTTTGATAAGATTTCCTTATTGATAGTAAATGGAATTATTGATTCTAAGTAAGCCATTGCAGTTGGCATTGAGACCTCATAGCTTGTAAGGGTTCCATTAGTAAACCAAGCAACCCTCTCTTGACCCATACCCATATCCAAAACCTTTAGTTTTAGAGGAATTAAGCTACCATCAGGTGATATTTTATATTGATGATATACCTGGTTTCCTAATTCCAAACCACCTGAAAAGAATTCGAGACAGGGTCCTACATTGCCTCCCCCAGCCCAACCATCTTCATGAATGATTATCTCTGATTTATCAAGCTTTAAGGCGTCTGTAAACCATGTTAAATAATCTTCAAAATACTGCTCTTGATCAAAGAGATCTGATGGCAAGAAGGCATGCTGTCCTATCATTGTGAAACTCGTGTAGTGGCTTCCAGTTATACCTACATTATCTATGTCGTTGAACCTGAGACAGGGCTGCGGTACAATTAATTTCTTAGAAGGTGGTGGAATGTCCCCATTAACAACATAGGGTTGAAAGTCAGCAATAGAGGCAATTGTGAATTCCATTGTTGGATTCCACCTTGCCATTACAGGATAACGAGAAATTGGCTTGTAATCTAGTGAGGAAAACATTTCTTTGAATTTATTCCATACATTGATAAAATCAAGTTTAATTTTGTGGTCCTTGTTTAGAAAGGTGTAGGATCCTTGACAGGATATATCACCACATACGTTTCGTGGTTTTGAACTCCAAAAGAATCTACCACACACCTCACATTGATATCTCTTGAAACCTAATGCTTTCAATTTGTTTACTGGAAAGTATTTCTCAGGATGGTCTCTTGTTTCCTTGATAATTTGTTTTTTTATTTCCTTTTCATTGACCATAGTTTATAGAACTAAGAGTGTATTTATATTATTTTTGTTTCTTACTTTGGTTGTGCTCTTAGATAGATTATGCTCTGTTTTGTACCTACGGGTTCGTACTGAGGCACTTTTAACAATAGATTTACCTCTGCTTCATTTTTGTTTGATGTCCAATTCAAGCTATCATATATCTTTTTCTGAGTTGTGTCCATGTTTGTAAATGTGGTTGCAGATGCTCCTGTATTAAAGGAGTTGGGAGTTTCCGGATACTCTGAGGCCATGAATTGATAGTAGTTTGTGTTCATGCTTGCATTCGACCAAATTGGAGTTGCATTTATAAAGACATCCTCATAGATATTACCATTGTTCTCTGCAACAAGTGGTCCATTTTCTGAACCTACTGCGTTGTTTGTTGTGTTCTTTGTTTCCAAAGGCATCATAGTTCCAAAGGAGGTGTTTTTATATACCAAGGTAATGGAGGCAACAGGATCAACTGTGAAGTTCCAAAGAGGTGAATAAGGACCCCAAACTGTTCCATCATATGCCTTTACCTTCCATTCATATGTTGCAGATGCCTGCAATGGCGCTGAGGGAGTATAATTCAATGAAGTTGTATTTTCTACAATCGTATCGCTTCCTGTGCAATAGTTCGCATCAGTACATTTTATTTCATTTATGTATATCTCGTAGGTTAAAGCATCGTTGTCTGGATCTGTGGAAGCATCCCATTTGAAAGTAGGAGTTCTATTGGTTATGTGTGATCCGTCTGTTGGATAGGTTAAGGTTGGTGCTGTTGGTGGAGTATCTTGTATGGTTAGTGTGTTTGAGTACTTTCTGGTACCATCTGAGGTTAAGTC
>CAZZHT010000014.1:12277-15907 GCA_964653825.1 uncultured Methanosarcinales archaeon | reverse complement strand
AGATACAAATAAAAAAGTAAAAAACAAAACAGAGATTATATCTAAAAAATATTGCAACAGATTCTACATCAACATTAAATTCTAATTAAATTCCATATAAAAAGAACAAGAGAACATTCTCTTCTTAAAAGTAGTAAAAAAGATTAAATAACTAATGAAAATATAGGTTGAGTATGGAAATAAAAGAGACCTATTCCTTTAAAAGTGAAAACATACCCGTAAATATAAAGATTGGAAAGAAAAAGGGAGAGTATGTTCCTTCTTACGAAGTAAATGTAGCAAACATAAGTCATACCACTGAGAGGATTTTAGAAAGGATTAGAGATGAAATAATAAACAAAGTAACCATTTCCATAAATGATATAATAAACGAAAAGAAAAACGAATCACTAAATCAAAGAATACGTCAGACAATATCAAAATCAATTGAAAAACATTTTCCCGATGTTGATGAGAGAACTAGAGAGTTCTTGACATCTTACTTAGTTCAGAAGTCATTGGGTCTTGGGAGCATTGAACTTTTGATGTCAGATCCGAATCTTGAAGAGATAGCAATAAACAACGCAGATGAGCCCATATGGGTTTATCATAGAAAATATGGATGGTTGAAGACAAATATATTTCTAAAAGATGAAGCTGAAATACAGCATTACGCTACAATTATTGGAAGAAAGGTCGGAAGACAGATAAACATATTAGAACCATTAATGGATGCAAATCTTTCAACAGGAGACAGAGTAAATGCAACCCTCAAGCCAATCACATTAAAAGGCAACACAATTACATTAAGAAAATTTGCCTCAAAACCGTGGACCATTACAGATTTCATAAAAGCAAAGACCATTGATGAAAAAACAGCTGCCCTAATATGGGAAGCAGTTCAATACGAATTATCCATCTTAATCGCTGGAGGAACAGCAGCAGGTAAAACATCTATGCTAAATGTTGTATCAAACTTTTTTCCTCCAAATCAAAGAATCATCTCAATTGAGGACACTCATGAATTACAGCTCCCAAAGTATCTCCACTGGCTTCCAATGCTAACACGTTCAGAAAATGCAGAAGGAAAAGGATCTATAACCATGCTTGATTTATTAGTGAACTCCTTAAGAATGAGACCTGATAGAATAATGGTTGGAGAAATAAGGCGTAAAGAAGAAGCTCAGGTACTATTCGAAGCAATTCACACAGGGCACTCAGTTTATGCAACAGTACATGCAAACGATGCAGAAGAAACCATAACACGACTAACAAATCCACCAATATCAATAGCACAATCAATGGTCCCAGCAATATCAATGATAATTGTTCAGTACAGAAACAGAAGGACAGGGAAAAGAAGAACCTTTCAAATCGCAGAGATTACAAAAGATTGTAAAGCCAACATAATAAGACAATACGATATAAAGAAAGACAAAGTTGAAGAAGTTTCTAAATCAAAAAGGATTTATGGGAATCTAAACCTCTTTGCAGGTCTATCAGAAAAAGAAGTAAATGAAGAACTAAATGAAAAAGCGAAAGTTCTAAAATGGCTAGTAAGCAACAACATAAACACAGTAGACAGTGTGGGTAGAGTAATGGCTGAATATTACACAAACAAAGAGCATTTACTAAAAGTCATTAACAAAAATGAAAAATTCGACAAGCTGGAGGAAGAATAATGTTTTTCACGAACATCATAGAATTTCTCGCAAATAAAAACAACAATCTTAAATTCAAACTAAAAGAAGCAGGTTACACTATAACAACAGAAGAATTTCTTAGGAAAACAATAAAAGCATCACTTATGCAGACAATAGCAATTGTTTTCTTCATATTTATAATGATAGTGAAAACCACAGACCAAAAAACTCAAATTCTTGTAACCTCAGTTACTTTCCTAACAGTTTTTCCATTATTCTATAAAGCATATCAATATCAACCGGACATAAAAATAAAAAAAATAAGAAGAGAAATTGATAAAGAAATTGTTTTTGCTGGTCGGTATATGATTGTTGAATTAGAATCAGGCATATCCATTTATGATGCTATGAAAAACACAATAAAGTCATATCCCAATGTTGGTAAATACTTTAGAATGGTTGTTGATAAAGTTGATATGGGAGTCACTGTAAAAAAAGCATTAAACCAAGTAATTGAAATTACCCCTTCAGATAACTTTAGAAGGATACTTTGGCAGATTCTCAACTCAATGAAAACCGGAACAAATATTGCGCACTCAATAAACTCGGTTGTAGAAATGATTGTGAAAGAACAAATGATTAGTTTGAATGAATACTCAAAGAAATTGAATCCCTTAGCGATGTTTTATATGATTATGGCAGTAATATTCCCATCCTTAGGAGTAACCTTTGCCATAATATTCTCATCATTCTTGGGCTTTAAAATGGATTTATCGATGATGCTCATTTTTTCAGCATTTATTGGTGGAATTCAATACTTTTTTTATAATCTGATTAAAGATCAAAGACCAGCAATTAGTGTGTAAACAGCAAGAGCACCTACAACAACAAACAAAGAAACGCAACCAATCCAAATATAAAATCACAAAAGATTATGATACCTTTAAGTTCAAAATAAAAAACACTCAAAAATGAAACACATAAAACACAAAAAGAGGAGAATAAGAGAAAATAGAGAATCAAAGGAATCTTACCTTGAAAAGCTCATAAGAAACTCAGGAATAAACATCAAAAAAAAGATAATAATCAAAGTAGCTAACATAATCTCAATAATTGCTTCTTTAATAGCAATCATAATTGCAATGCTCACAGAGATTATAATCAGAGGCATTAAAGTAAACATACTACTACTAACTCCATTGATTATCTTAATATCATTTGCATCTGTTTATATCATTTTAATTTTAGTCTTACAGATTATCTCAACTAAAAGAACGAAAGACATTGAGAATTCACTTGCAAACTTCTTAGAATTAGCATCCAACAACATAAGCGCAGGGATGTCAATTGATAAAGCCCTATGGTTCGCTGTAAGACCAAACTTTGGAATACTATCAAAAGAAATAGAAATCGTCGCTAAAAAAGTGATGAATGGTTATGATTTACCAACAGCATTACAGGAATTCTCAGATAAGTATGACTCACCTGTCTTAAAGAGATCAATGCTCCTATTAATTGAGGGCTTAAACGCAGGCGGTGAAGTGGGAGATTTACTAAATAAAATTGCAGAGAACATAACTCAGACAAAGATATTAAAAAAACAAATTTCTGCCTCGGTCACAACATACAAGATATTCATACTCTTTGCAAGTATAATTATAGCACCTGCTCTTTTCGCTTTAGGGGAACAGATAATAAAAATAATGTCAAAAATAATGACGAAAGTGAGCATGCCAGAATCAGGACAATCAGCCATACCCCTACACTTATCAACATCAAGAACGCTAACAAGTGCCAGTGATTTCAAGATATTTGTCTTAGTATCCTTAACCATAAGCTCATTTTTCACGGCATTAATCATTTCAAATATGGGTAAAGGCGACTCATCAGACACAATAAAACTATTTCCCGCCTACCTCATCATTTCCTATTTAATATATTTTGGATCGGAAATTGTACTTGCAATAACCTTCAAATCCTTCTTTTAAACACAAACAATAAAAATAAA